>JALUTW010000097.1 GCA_027021685.1 Chromatiales bacterium
CCGGAGTGCGGCCGGCGGCCGGTGATCAGGTAGGGGACGCGCCCGCCAGCCGGGACAACACCCCGGCCATGGCCGCGGCCACCGCCTGGCGGCGCACCGCCTCGCGGCCGCCATCGAAATGTTCGGTGCGGACCGCCGTGGGCCGGCCGCCGCCGGCCCAGGCGAAACAGACGGTGCCCACCGGCTTGCCCGGCACCGCGCCGCCGGGACCGGCGATGCCGGAGATGGCCACGGCGTGGTCGGCGCGGGAGTTGGCCAGGGCGCCTTCGGCCATGGCGCGCACCGTTTCCTCGCTGACGGCACCGTGCCGCTCGATGATCTCCACCGGCACCCCCAGCATGTCCTCCTTGGCCTCGTTGCTGTAGGTGACGAAGCCGCGCTCGAACCAGCCGGAGCTGCCGGGAATGTCGGTGAGGACCTTGGCCACCCAGCCGCCGGTGCAGGACTCGGCGGTGGCCAGCCGATGGTGGCGGGCGTGCAGGGCGTCGCCCAGGCGCACCGCCAGGGCGTGCAGCTCGGCGTCGGAGGGAACGGCGCCCATGGGGCCGGACCCGGCGCCGCTCAGTCGAGGACCTGCTTGATGACGGCGCCGATCTCGTAACCGTCGCCGCGGCGCTGCTTGTCCACGCGCACGATCTTGACCATGGCGTGCAGCGGCGGGGTGACGGCGTTTTCGGGCGTGATGCGCACTTCCAGCATCTCGTCCACCGGCAGCTCGCGCGGGGCGATGAACATCATGCCGCGGCCGCTGAGGTTGCGGGCCTGGCCCCGCTCCTCGTCCTCCGCGGTGGCGAGCCGGTAGGTGAGCTCGCAGTCCACCGTGACCCGGAAGAAGTCGCGTTTCTCGTCGTAGTCACGCGGCATTGCCTGGCCTCCTCCAAGGGCGGTACGTACCGATTGTACATGAACCGGCCACGGCGCGCCTTTCGCCGGCGGGGGCGATTGGCTAGACTGTGATGCCCATGGCAGGGACCCGCGCCGATCTCTCCCAGCACACGCCCATGATGCAGCAGTATCTGCGCATCAAGGCGGAGTATCCGGACACCCTGCTGTTCTACCGCATGGGCGACTTCTACGAGCTGTTCTACGACGACGCCCGCCGCGCCGCCGAACTCCTGGACCTGACCCTCACCGCCCGCGGCCAGTCGGCGGGCGAGCCCATCCCCATGGCCGGGGTGCCGTACCACGCGGTGGAGACCTACCTGGCGCGGCTGCTGCGCCAGGGCGAATCGGTGGCCATCTGCGAGCAGCTGGGCGATCCCGCCGCCTCGCGTGGCCCGGTGGAGCGCAAGGTGGTGCGGGTGGTGACGCCGGGCACCGTCACCGACGAGGCCCTGCTGGAGGAGCGGCGCGACAACCTGCTGGTGGCGGTGTGTCCCGGCGGCGGCCGCTTCGGCCTCGCGGTGCTGGACCTGGGCGCCGGCCGCCTGGTGCTGCAGGAGCCGGCCGGCACCGCCGCCCTGGAGGCGGAGCTGGGCCGCCTGCGCCCGGCCGAGCTGCTGCTGCCCGATCACCTGGACCAGGCCCAGCGGGCCTGGGCCGCGGACTGGCTGCAGCGCCCGCTGCCCGCCTGGCACTTCGAGCACGACACCGCGCTGCGCCGCATCTGCCAGCAATACGGCGTCCAGGATCTGTCCGGCTTCGGCTGCGAGGGCCTGACCCTGGCGGTGGCCGCCGCCGGCGCCCTGCTCCACTACGTCCACGAGACCCAGCAGGGCGTGCCGCCCCACCTCCAGCCGCCGCGGGTGGAATGGCCGGACGACGCCATCGTCCTGGACGCCGCCAGCCGCCGCAACCTGGAGCTGGAGCACGGCCTGGCCGGCGACGACCGCCACACCCTGGCGGCGGTGCTGGACCGCACCGCCACCGCCATGGGCGGGCGCCTGCTGCGCCGCTGGCTGCACCGGCCGCTGCGCGACCGCGCCGTGCTCACCGCGCGCCAGGACGTGGTGGCGCTGCTCATGGAAGACGAGCGCTTCGCCGCGCTGCACGAGACCCTGCGCGGCATCGGCGACGTGGAGCGCATCCTCGCCCGCGTCGGCCTGCGCTCGGCACGCCCGCGCGACCTCGCCGTGCTGCGCGCCGCCCTGGGCACCCTGCCCGCGGTTCACCGCGCCCTGGCCGGCCTGGACCACCCGCTGCTGGCGCGCCTGCGCGACGAGCTGGGCGAGTTCCCCCGCCTGCACGAGCTGCTGGTGCGGGCCATCGTGGAGAACCCGCCGGTGCTCATCCGCGACGGCGGCGTGATCGCGCCCGGCTTCGACCCGGAGCTGGACGAGCTGCGCGCCCTGCGCGACAACGCCGACGCCTTCCTGCGCGAGCTGGAGGCGCGCGAGCAGGCGGCCACCGGCATCCCCAACCTCAAGGTGGGCTACAACAAGGTCCACGGCTTCTACATCGAGGTGACCCGGGGGCAGACCGACAAGGTGCCGGACCGCTACCAGCGCCGCCAGACCCTCAAGGGCGCCGAGCGCTACATCACGCCGGAGCTCAAGGCCCACGAGGACAAGGTGCTGTCCAGCGCCGAGCGGGCGCTGGCCCGGGAGAAGCACCTGTACCAGTCGCTGCTGGACACCCTCGCCGGCGAGCTGGCGCCGCTGCAGCGCTGCGCCGCCGCCCTGGCCGAGCTGGACGTGCTCAACACCCTGGCCGAGCGCGCCGCCACCCTGGGCTACCGCCGCCCGCGCCTGGTGGACGAGCCCGTGATCCGCATCCGCGGCGGGCGCCACCCGGTCATCGAGCAGGTCCAGGACGAGCCCTTCACCCCCAACGACGTGGAGCTGGACGGCGACCGCCGCATGCTCATCGTCACCGGGCCCAACATGGGCGGCAAGTCCACCTACATGCGCCAGACCGCGCTCATCGTGATCATGGCCGGCATGGGCGGCTTCGTGCCGGCGGAGGCGGCAGAGCTGGGCCCGGTGGACCGCATCTTCACCCGCATCGGCGCCTCGGACGACCTGGCCTCGGGCCGTTCCACCTTCATGGTGGAGATGAGCGAGGCCGCCGCCATCCTCAACAATGCCACCCGCGACAGCCTGGTGCTGCTGGACGAGATCGGCCGCGGCACCAGCACCTACGACGGCCTGGCCCTGGCCTGGGCGGTGGCGGCGGACCTGGCGCAGCGGGTGGGCGCCTTCACCCTGTTCTCCACCCATTACTTCGAGCTCACCCGCCTGCCGGAGCAGTTCCCGTCCTGCGCCAACGTACACCTGGACGCCACCGAGCACGACGGCCGGGTGGTGTTCCTGCACCGGGTCCGGCCCGGGGCCGCCAGCCGCAGCTACGGCCTGCACGTGGCCGCCCTGGCCGGGGTGCCGGCCCATGTCATCGCCGACGCGCGCGAGCGCCTCGCCCACCTGGAGCACGGCGGTGCCGCGGGCGACCCGCAGCCCGCCGCGCCCGCCCCGGCCGCGCCGCCCCACCCCGCCCTGGCCCTGCTGGCGGAGATCAGCCCCGACGATCTGACCCCGCGCCAGGCCCTGGACCTTCTCTACCGCCTCAAGGCACTGGCGGACGGCGGCTGAGCCGCGCTCTGGCCCGCTCCCGGGCCGCCCTGTACACTACGCCCTGTCTCTGGGAGGGGCCCGCTGCGACATCCAACGAGGCCAGTAGTTGTATTCAAGGAGCCGACCATGACCTACGTCGTCACCGAGAACTGCATCAAGTGCAAGTACACCGACTGCGTGGAAGTCTGCCCGGTGGACTGCTTCCACGAGGGCCCCAACTTCCTGGTCATCGATCCCGACGAGTGCATCGACTGCACCCTGTGCGAGCCCGAGTGCCCGGCGGAGGCCATCTTCGCCGAGGACGACGTGCCCGAAGGCCAGGAGCAGTTCATCGAGCTCAATGCCGAGCTGGCGCGCGAGTGGCCGGTGATCACGCAGAAGAAGGACCCCCTGCCCGACGCCGAGCAGTGGGACGGGGTCAAGGACAAGCTCAAGTACCTGGAGCGCTGAGGCCCCGGCGCCGGGGACGGCCGCCGTGACCGCCACCGTCTTCCGGGTCCCCCACCACGCCGACCCCCTGGCGGCCACCGCCGCCGCCCTGCTGGAGCGCCACGCGCGGGACCTGCCGGACCTGTCCCGCGTCACCATCCTCCTGCCCGAGACCGCCGCGGTGCCCGAGCTGCGCCGGGCCCTGGCGGCGGCGGCCCGGACACGCGGCCTCGAGGCCCTGCTGGGCCCCCGCATCACCACTCTCTCCGGCTGGGCGCGGGAGGCCGCCGCCCGCCCCGGGCTGTGCCGGCCCCAGGCCCGCCTCCTGGTGCTGGCCGACGCCCTGCGCCGGCATCCGGCCCTGCTGGGCCAGGCCAACCCCTGGGCCGTGGCCGCCGGCCTGCTGGACCTGTTCGACCAGCTCACCCGCAACCTGGCCCGGCCCGACGAGAGCCTCGACGACTTCGCCCGCCGCCTGCGGACCGCCTACGGCATCGGCGGGGACGAGGCCCCGGCCGGGTTCTCCCGCGAGGCGCACGTGGTCCACACCCTGTGGCGGGCGTGGCACGAGGAGCTTGCCGGGGCCGGGCTGGCCGACCCGGTGCAGGCCTGGTGCGAGGCCCTGGCGCGGCTCGCCGCCACCACCGGCGACGCGGTGTGGGCGGTGGGCCTCACCCGCCTGGCCGCCTCCGAGCGCGAGGCCCTGGGGACCCTGGCAAGGCGCGGCCTGCTCACCGTGGTCGTCACCGGCGCCGGCGCCGGGGGGCCGTGGCATCCCGACGCCGCCGCGGCGGAGGCCGCCCGCGCCCTGGCCCCGGACGCCGCACCCCGCCCGCCGCCCGGCGACCCCGGCCCGCCGCCCCCCGCAAGCCAGGTGCTCGACGCCGTCTTCGCCGGGCCCGAGGAACCCCTGGCGGCCCGGGCGGCGGCCGCCGCCGCGCGCTGGCCGGACTCCCCCCTGGCGCCGGTCCTGTCCTGGTTCGGGGCCCAGGACCCCGAGGAGGAGGCCCGGGCGGTGGAGCTGCAGGTGCGCCGCTGGCTGCTGGACGGGGCCCGCCACGTGGCCGTGGTCACCGAGGACCGGCGCCTGGCGCGCCGGGTCCGGGCCCTGCTGGAGCGGGCCGGCGTCAGCCTGGCCGACGCCGCCGGCTGGGCCCTGTCCACCACCGCCGCCGCGGCCGTGATGGAGCGCTGGCTCCAGTGCATCGAGGAAGACTTCGCCTGGCTGCCGCTGCTGGACCTGCTCAAGTCGCCGTTTCTGCCCGACGGCGGCCGCCCGGAACACGCCGAGGCGGTGCTGCGGCTGGAGCGCGACATCGTCCACCGCGAAAGCGTGGCCGCCGGGCTGGACCGCTACCGGCGCACCATCGACGCCCGCCTGGAGCGGCTCCAGGCCCGCCACGGCTGGACCCCGGCCACCGCCCTCGTGCTCAAGGCCCTGCTGGACCGGCTGGAGGAGGCCGCGCGCCCCCTGGCCGCCCTGCGCGGCGGCCGCCATCCCGGCGACCGCTGGCTGGCCGCCCTGGACGCATCACTGGCCACCCTGGGCCTGGACGCGGGCCTCGCCGGCGACCCGGCCGGCGCGCGGGTGACGGAGATCCTGCGGCGGCTGGCGGCCGCCGCGCGCCAGTGGCCGCTGACCCTGTCCTGGAGCGACTTCCGCGGCTGGCTGGCCCAGGCCCTGGAGAGCGACACCTTCCGCCCCGCCGAGACCGGCAGCGGGGTGCGGCTGCTGACCCCGGCCCAGGCCGCCCTGCTGCGCTTCGACGCCGTGGCCATCGCCGGTGCCGACCGCCGCCACCTGCCGGTGCCGCCGCCCCAGGGACCGTTCTTCAACGACGCCGTGGCCCGGGCCCTGGGCCTGCCCACCCGCGGCCAGGACCTGGCCCGCCAGCTCCACCACTTCCGCGCCCTGCTGGAGGCCGCGCCCCGGGTGCTCATCACCGCCTGCGTGCGCGAGGACGGCGAGCCGGTGCCTCCGGGCCCGTGGGTGGAGCTGCTGCAGTCCTTCCACCGCCTCGCCTGGGGCGCCGCCCTGGACAGCGACCTGGGCCCTCTCCTGCGCCGGCCGGAGCAGACCCTGGTGCAGCGCTGTCCCGATCCCGCGCTGCCGGCGCCCCGGCCCCGCCCGCGCCCGGCGCTGGCCGCGGTGGACCTGCCCCCGCGGCTGTCGGCCTCGGCCTACCAGACCCTGGTGGACTGCCCGTACCGCTTCTATGCCCAGCGCTGCCTGAACCTGGCCGCGCCCGAGGAGATCCAGCTCGCCCTGGCCAAGTCCGACTACGGCGGGCGCGTCCACACCTGCCTGCAGGCCCTGCACGAGGACGTGGACGGCCTGCCCGGGCCGTGGCCGGGCCCGTGGGACGCGGCCCACGCCCGCGACATCGAGGCCATGCTGGAACACATCTCCGAGGCCGTGTTCCGGCGCGACCTGGAGACCCACTTCGAGCACCTGGGCTGGTACCGGCGCTGGCTCAGGCTCATCCCCAGCTGCGTGCAGTGGGAGATCGAGCGCGCCGCCCAGGGCTGGCGGGTGGCCTCCTGCGAGCTGGAGCTGGAAACGGCGCTGGACGGCGGGCCGTCCCTCACCGGCCGCCTGGACCGGGTGGACCGGCGCCGGGGGGAATCCGGCACCCAATGCATGGTGCTGGACTACAAGACCGGGGCCATCGCGTCGGGCAAGGACGTGGCGTCCGGCGAGTCGGTGCAGCTCCCCTTCTATGCCCTGCTGCTGGCCGACGCCGGCACCGCCGCCTTCGTCGACGTGGACAGGCCGCCGGTGAGGACCCGGACCGTGGTCGCGGGCGACGAGCTGGCCGGGCTGGCCGCGGCCCACCGCGAGCGCCTGCTGGCGCTGGCCGCGGATCTGCGCGCGGGGGCGACCCTGCCGGCCTGGGGCGATGCCGGGACCTGCCGCCACTGCGAGATGGATCGCCTGTGCCGGCGCACCCACTGGCTGCCCGACGGCGGGGAGGCCTGAGATGGCCGGCTTCTGCACGGGCAACGTCACCGTCCACGCCTCGGCCGGCACCGGCAAGACCTACCGCCTGGTGAGCCGGATCCTGCACCTGCTGCTGGCCGGCGCCGCGCCCGAATCCATCCTCGCCGTCACCTTCACCCACAAGGCCGCGGCCGAGATGCACGCCCGCCTGCTGGAGCGGCTGCGGGAGCTGGCGGCCCTGGACGGCGACGGCCTGGACGAGGCGCTGCGGGAACTGGAGCTGACCCCCGGCCCCGCCCTGCGGGCCCGGGCGAGGAATGCCCACGAGCGGCTGCTGCGGGCCGAGCGCGGGGTCAACACCACCACCTTCCACGCCTTCTGCCAGCAGGTGCTGCGCCGCTTCCCCCTGGAGGCGGACGTGCCGCCCGGCTTCGCCCTGGCCGAGCGCACCGGCGAGCTGGCCCGCGAGGCATGGGAGGCGCTGTCCATGGAAGCCGCGGCCCGTCCCGGCGGCCCCGTGGCCCAGGCCCTGGACACCCTGTTCATCCACCTGGGCCTGCACAACACCCGCCAGGCGCTGGATGCCTTCCTCGCCCGCCGCGCCGACTGGTGGGCCTGGACCCTGGGCCGCGACGACCCGGCGGAGTGGGCGGCCGCCCGCCTGCGCGCGGCGCTGGAGGAACCGCTGGCCGCGCCGATGCCGCCCGACGACGAGTCGGCCCTGGGCGCCCTGCTGGGCGACCCGGCGCTGGACGGCGACCTGGCGCGGCTGGCCGCGCTGCTGGAGCTCCACTCCACCAAGGGCAACCGCGAGGCCCTGGAGCGCACCGGACTCGTGCGCGCGGCGGACGAGGCCCTGGCGCGGCGCTGGGAGGTCCTGCAGGCCCTGTGCTTCACCACCGGCGGCGGCCGGCGCGCCAGGCTGGGGCCCAGGCGCAGCACGTGGCCCGACGAGGCCGCCGAGTTCGACGCCCTGTTCGACGGGCTGTGCCTGCGCGTGGAGCAGACCCGCGACCTGCTCAACGCCCGCCGCACCCTGGAGGTGGGCTGCGCCTGGTACCGGGCCGGGGCCCGCTACGTGGAGCACTTCCAGCGCCTCAAGGCCGAGCAGCGCCTGCTGGACTTCACCGACCTGGAGTGGAAGACCCTGCTCCTGCTGCGCCACGGCGACAACGCCCTGTGGGTGCAGTACAAGCTGGACGCGCGCATCGATCACCTGCTGTTCGACGAGTTCCAGGACACCAACCCCACCCAGTGGCAGCTGGTGCTCCCCCTGCTGGAGGAGCTGGCCGCCGGCGGCGAGCGGTCGCGCTCGGTGTTCGTGGTGGGCGACGTCAAGCAGTCCATCTACCGCTTCCGCCGCGCCGAGCCGCGGCTGTTCGAGGCCGCCGACCGCTGGCTGCAGGAGCACGCCGGCGCCCGCCCGCTGCACATGGAACACTCGCGCCGCTCGGCGGCGGCGGTCATGGAAGCGGTCAACCGCATCTTCGGCGAAGGCGGCCCCTTCCACGGGCGGGTCCAGGACTTCCGCCGCCACGAAACCGTGCACGGGGACCTGTACGGCCGGGTCGTCCTGCTGCCGCTGGCGGCCCGGAGCGAAAAACCGGAGCCCGTGCCCTTCCGCAATCCGCTGGCGGAGCCGCGCCCGGAAGACCCGGGAAACCGCCGCCTGGAGGAGGCCGCCGCCATCGCCGCCACCATCCGCGAACTCATGGCCGGGCCGTTCGTCGTGGGCCGGGGCGAAGCGGCCCGGCCCCTGTGCTACGGCGACATCCACATCCTGCTGCGCAGCCGCACCCACGCCGGCGACTTCGAGGAGGCGCTGCGCGAGGCCGGCATCCCCTTCGCAGGGGCCGGGCGCGGCACCCTGCTCCAGTGCCTGGAGGTGCGCGACATGGAGGGCCTGCTGCGCTGGCTGCTGGCCCCCGGCGACGACCTGGCCCTGGCCGGCATCCTGCGCTCGCCTCTGTTCGGGGTGGACGACGGCACCCTCCAGCGCATCGCCGCCGCCGGCGGCGGCGACTGGTTCTCGCGCCTGGAGGCCCTGGCCGGCGACCCGGTGCTGGCCCGGGCCCGGGAACAGCTCGCCGCCTGGCGGGACCTGGCCGGCCGGCTCCCGGTGCACGACCTCCTGGACCGCATCTACAGCGAGGGCAACGTCATCGCCCGCTACCGCGCCGCGGTGCCCGGGGCGCTGGCGGACCGGGTGGAGGCCAACCTGGCCCGCTTCCTGGAGCTGGCCCTGGAAGTGGACAGCGGGCGCTACCCCAGCCTCGGCGCCTTTCTGGCCTCGCTCAAGGAAATGCGCGAGCGCGACGAATCCCCGGACGAGGCCCCGGCCGGCAGCGGCGACCGGGTCCAGATCCTCACCATCCACGGCGCCAAGGGCCTGGAGGCCCCGGTGGTGTTCCTCGCCGACGCCGCCGCCTGCCCCGACAGCCGTGACACCCACGGCGCCCTGGTGGACTGGCCGGCGGAGGCCGGGCGGCCCCGCCTCATGCTGCCGGTGCCGCCCAGGGAACACCGCGATCCCCTCACCCGCACCCTGCTGGCGGCCGAGGCGGAAGCGGAGGCCCGCGAGGAGGCCAACCTGCTCTACGTGGCCCTGACCCGGGCCCGGCAGCTCCTGTACGTCTCGGGTACCCGCGGCAAGGGCTTCGGGGAGAGCTGGTACGCGGCGCTGGCACGGCTGTTCGCCGGGGACGAGCAGGGCCCGGAGGCGCCCCTGGTGGTGGCCGAGAGCGGCACCCCGGCCGCCGCCGGGGCGGCCCCGCCGCCGCCCACACCGGGCCCGGCCCCCGACCCGCGCCTGGCCCGGCCCCTCCCGGCCCCACCGGTGCGCCTGCTGGAGCTGGCCCCCAGTCACGCGGCGGAGGGCCCCGCCGCGCCCCCCGGCGACGAGGACGGGCGCCTGTACGGGATCCTCGTGCACCGGCTGCTGGAGCACCTCGCCGGCGGCGGTGATCCCGCGGGCGGCCCGCCGCCCGCGGCCGCCGCCGCCCTGGAGCTGGACCCGGACGACCCCCTGCTGGCCGCGGCCTGGGACGAGGCCCGGGCGGTGGTGAATGACCCGCAGCTCGCCACGCTGTTCCGGGACGAGGAGTGGGTGGCGGCGTGGAGCGAGGTGCCGCTCCAGTACCTCGACGGCGACGGCCGGCTGGTGCACGGCGTCGTCGACCGCCTGCTGCTGGCTCCGGACCGGGTGCTGGTGGTGGACTACAAGTCCCACCGCCAGGCCCGGCCCGGGAACCTGGACGAGCTGGGCGCGGCCTACGTGGAGCAGCTTCGCCTCTACGCCGCCGGCGCCCGCCGCCTGTGGCCGGACCGCACGGTGGAGGCCGCCCTGCTGTTCACCGCCTGCCGCACCCTGTGGAAGGTCGGAGGGACGGGGGACCAGGGGCGAGGGAACACGGGCCGCGGGCGTTGTTGAAATCGCGGCGGTCCGCCCCTATGCTGCACGCCGCTGTTTTGTCCTGAGAAAACGGGGAGAACCGGAACGCCCATGAACGATACCGCCGTCGTCTTCGACGCCACCGCCGAGAATTTCGCCCGCGACGTCATCGAGGCCTCCCACCGGGTGCCGGTGCTGGTGGACTTCTGGGCCCCGTGGTGCGGGCCCTGCCGCAGCCTCATGCCCTTGCTGGTGAAGCTGGCGGAGAGCTACGGCGGCCGCTTCCGCCTGGCCAAGGTCAACATCGACGAGCAGCAGGACCTGGCCGCCCAGTTCGGCGTGCGCAGCGTGCCCACGGTGAAGCTGGTGCACCAGGGCCGCATCGTGGACGAGTTCATGGGCGCCCTGCCCGAGGGCCAGGTGCGGGCCTTTCTCGACCGCCACATCCCGCGCGAGTCGGACGCCGTCGCCGCCCAGGCCCAGGCGGTGTTCGAGGCCGGCGAGCACGACCGCGCCATCCGGATGATCAACGACGCCTGGCAGGCCGACCCCGACAACCCGCGCCTGCCCCGCCACCTCCTCAAGATGCTGCTGCAGGCCGGCCGTACCGGCGATGCCCGCGAGCTGCTGGACAAGCTGCCCGCCAACCTGCACCAGGACGACGAGATCAAGGCGGTGGCCAACGCGCTGGAGTTCGCCGCCATCGTCCAGGACGCCCCGCCCGCCACCGAGCTGGCACAGCGGCTGAAGCAGGACCCGGACGACAGCCGCGCCCGCTTCCAGCTCGCCGCCTACATGGTCATGGACGGGCGCCACGAGCAGGCCATGGACCAGCTCCTGTACATCATGCAGCACGACCGCGGCTTCGACGACGACGCCGCGCGCAAGACCCTCATCCGCATCTTCGAGCTGCTGGGCAACCAGGGCCCGCTGGTGCAGAAGTACCGCCAGAAGATGGCCGCGGCACTTTATTGAGCCGGCGCCGGGGCGCGGCCCGGCCGTTCAGCGGGGCAGGCCGCGGCGCATGTACCCGGCGGGAGGCCGGATGGGGGGCCTGTGCCCTCCCGGCCGCGGTACAGGTTGCCCATTCCACCCCCGGCGGAAAGGTTCCGGGCGGCCCAGGGGCAACCCCTCGCGCGGCAGCACCCGCATCAGTTCCCAGGTCCGGTTCCGTCTCGCCAGTTCCAGGCGCAGGATACCCGCCGCCGGAAGATCCAGTGCCAGTTCCAGTCCCGTGCCGGGCAGGCGAAAGCGTCCGCCGCCCAGGGGCTCGGGATGGCCCTGCCACACCAGGCGTTGCACCGGGGCGGCGAACGGCAGCGCTTCGGCCTCCGCCCATCGCCGCACGCGAAGCACCCCGCCCTCCAGGCGGCCGTGCAGGTGCACCCGGCGTCCGGCCGCCCGCGCCAGGTCCGGGGTTCCCGCCACCCGCTGGTCACCCACGTACATGCCGTCCGGACCCGCACGGAGCCGGCCCCGGAGCAGAACCGTGGATCGCCCGGCGGAAACCACCAGGGTGGCATGAACAACCCCGCCGGGAATGCGGAAGCCGCTCACGGCCACGTGCTCGCCAGGGGACGGCAGGCGTCCCCCGTGCCAGCGCACCACCTGGCCCAGGATGGTGAACTCCCGCTGCCCGGTTCGCACCTCGGCCACCGGGCCCACCACCTCGTGCAGCACGTGGGCCTCCACCGCCACCATCGTGCCGCCGTCTTCCACGACACGCAGGGCCACCACCTCGCCGCGGCGGAAGGCCCGCCCCGGACGCACCACCCCGTCCTCGCTGATGCGGGCCCGGTCCGGGACTTCCACCTCGATGCCATTGACGAAGATACTGCCGAACCCGGTCACCTCGCCGACGATGCCGGTGCATCCCAGGCCCTCCCGCGCCAGCACCCCGGTACCACCGAGACCGCTTTCGTCGTCGGGATCGGATCGGGCCATGTGGTCGGGAGGCGCGGCTCCGCACGCGGTGACGAGCACCGCCAGCAACGCGATGAACCAGCGGGACGCCCCGGGCATCACTCGTTCTCCTCGTCGGCCACCCCGCGGCGGGGGCCGTCATACCAGTAACAACCGAAACGCATGCGCCTGTCGGCACCGGAATGCCCCGCGTCGGCGCGCTGCAGTTCCAGGGCCCGGCGGTTGAGATCTTCCAGCAGGCGTGCTCCCGCATCTTCGGCCATGGCCCGGAGTTCCGCCACCGACTCGGGCCTGAGACCGGCATAGTACACGGCCCGCTCCAGCATGGGGCGATCCCCGCCCTCCATGTTGTGAACGCAGGCGGCAAGATGATCGTGCACGTTGCGGCCCAGATAGAATGTCTGCCGGACAAAATCACGGTCCGGCACAAAGGCCCGCCGCTCCAGGCAGATGCGGCCGTTCCCGTCCCGCCGCACGATCCCCAGCCGCTCCAGCTCGTCGAGCACCGCACGGGGCCGAACGTCGCGGCTCACCTCGGCCACCAGCTCGTCGAAACCCGGACCTTCCTCGTCGGCCCGCCGTGGCAGGCAACGCGGTTCGCCGAAAGGTCCCCGGTATTCCGGCAATCCCAGCCAGCGCGAGACCACGGCACCCCCGATCCCCGCACCGGTATCGGGCGACGGCTCCGCCCCGCCCCCGCGCAGGCGCCGGACATCCTTGCGGTGCACACCGGTCAGGACGTGGATGCGGCTGTCGGACGGCGGCCGGCCATCCACCGCGAATTCCTCCTCCGCCACGGTCACGTAGATCCGCTTGAGATGCTCGCGCATCTGCGGGTAGCTCACGCCCTTCCTGATCAACAGCCGCACCAGCGGCCGGCACAGCCAGCCCACCGCTCGCATGAGCGCTTCAATGTGTTCGCTGGAGTGATCTCCCGCCATGGTTTCATCCCGGTGCCCAGTCCGCCGGCATCCGACACGGGCCAGGTCCCTCGTGCCGAATTATAGCTTGACGTGGGAATATTTCCCACTATACTTTCCAATACGTGGGAAATATTCCCACCACCTGAAGTAAGTAATTCCGGCATCAACCAAGAGGTGGTCACCATGAAAATCAAATCCCCCACGTTGTCCATTCTGGGCGCGGCCCTGCTGTTCCTCTCCCAGCCGGCCGCCACGCCGGCCGACGAGGCCGAGGGCCGTGCCAGGGGTATGGAGGCCGAGGCCCAGGCCCGCGCCACGGGCGCCGAGGCCGAAGCCATGCACCGTGCCTCGGAGCCCAACGAGAACGAGGCCCGTCATCGCGAAATGGCCCGGGAGAAGGAACGCATGGCCCGGGAATACGGCCGCCAGGCGGAAGAAACGGCCCGGAACCAGGCCCGGTTCGGACGGCCCGCGGCCCGGCCCACCCGGCCCCACATGCCGCGCCCGCCCATGCGGCCCGGCCGCTGACAAAAGTTTGGATAAAGGTCACCCCGACCTTGTTCAACTTCAACGCGCTGAACCCGGTACGGGTCCGGGTTCGGCCACTCCAGATGCGGGTGCTTGCATGCCTGTTTACGGGCAGGGCGCCCTTGCATCGCCCTGGCAGGATGCCTTTCAACCACCTGCCAGTGACCCCGGGCCGGGGGATCGCCTGCAAGCGATCCCCCGGGAACTTGCCGACTCGCGAACGATGAACGAAGAAGGAACGAGCCGTGAACGTGACGCACTTTTCCCTCGCTGCCGCCATGGCGATGGCCGCCACTGCACCCGCCACGCATGCTGAAACCCGCTTCACCGCTGGCTACGACTACTCCAGCGGGGACTACGGCCAGGCCGTGACCACCGAGATCGAAACCGCCTATGCCCAGTGGCAGAGTCTCGGCGATACCTGGAGTTTCAGCCTCAAGGTACCCTGGATCCGGGTCACCGGCGACGGTACCGTGGTGCCGGGCCTCACGGGACCCGTCAGCTTCGGGGAAACCGGCGGCCTGCCGGGTTTCGGCGGCGGCGCCGGGACCGGCACCACGACCCGCTCCGGCCTGGGTGATGTCACCGCCAGCGTGGGTTACGTCCTGCCTGCCCGCCACGGGTTCTACGAGGTCAGCGCCTGGGTCAAGCTGGGCACCGCCGATCCGGATCAGGGCCTGGGCACGGGCGAGAACGATTACTCTCTCCAGTTCGACGCCGTCCCCGGCAGCGGCGGCATCACCCCCTTCCTCACCGCGGGCTACACCGTCACCGGCGACTCCTCCGGCATCACCTACGAGGACACCGCCTACGCCAGCGTCGGTCTCATGGTGCGCGGGCGCGACGGCGCGACCGCGGGCATCGGTTACGACTGGCGCGAGGCGGCGGTGGCCGGTGGTCCCGAACTGCGGCAGGTCAGCGGCTTCGTCGAGTGGCGGGCAAACGGTGCCTGGTCACTGGCACTGAGCGGACTGGTGGGCCTGTCCGACGGCGCCCCCGACTACGGGTTCGGCCTGGCCCTGGTTCACCGCAACTGAATCCAGGACCGCCCTGCCCGCACTGGCCGGGAGCGCGCACGGCACGGTGCCTCGCTGCCCGGGCCAGCGGCCCAACACCGCCAGCGCGGGCGCGGAGGAATCCCGGGACGGATTCTATACCCTGAACTGCGCCACCAGTGTCTGGAGCCCGGCCGCCATGCGGGCCAGGTCGCGGCTGGCGGCCGAGGTCTCCTCGGCGCCCTCCGCGGTCTGGGTGGCCATGTCGCTGATGCGCACGATGTTGCGGTTGATCTCCTCGGATACCGTGCCCTGCTCCCTGGCCGCGCTGGCGATCTCGGCGCTCATGTCGTCGATGCGGCGCACCGCGCCGGCGATGGTGTCCAGCGCCTGGCCGGAGCGGGCGGCCAGGTCCACCGCCGAGCGTGACTGCTCCAGGCTCTGCTGCATGACCTCCACCGCCCGCCGCGAGCAGGACTGGAGCTTGTCGATCATGTCGTTGATTTCTTCCGTGGACTGCTGGGTGCG
>JALUTW010000098.1 GCA_027021685.1 Chromatiales bacterium
GCGCGGCTGTTCTCCGGCGGCGAGTTCGTGCTCAAGAGCCGGCTGGACGAGGACACCGCCCGGCGCTACCGGGCCACGGTGCAGAAGGCAGGCGCCCTGTGCCGGGTCCGCCGGCGCGCGGCGGCGGACACCGCCGCCCCGCCGGCCCCGGGTCCGGAGGCCGGCGCCGGCAGGGAGAAGCCGGGCGGCGGACCCGCGTGGACCGTGGACCCGCCCGGGGTGGTGATCCTGGAACCGCGGGAGAAGCCCGTGCGCGAGGTGGACACCTCCGGGCTGAGCCTGGCGCCGCCGGGTGCCGACATCCTGGAGGCCACGGACAAGGCATCCCCGCCGCCGCCCGACACTTCCCACCTCAGCCTGGCCCCGCCCGGGGCCGACATCCTCGGCGGGGATGAGGACGACTGAGACCGGCGAGGCCCCGGCCTGCGAGCTGTGCGGGCGCCGCGGGGCGCCGCTGACCCGCCATCACCTGATTCCCCGCACCCGCCACCGCGATGCCCGTGTCCGCCGCCGCTACTCCCGTGCCGAGCTGGCGCAAAGGGTGGCCTGGCTGTGCCGTGCCTGCCACAAGCAGGTGCACGCGGTGCTGGACGAAAAGACCCTGGCCCGGGACTACGACAGCGTGGACAAGCTGCGCGCCCACCCGGAGCTGGCCCGCTTCATCCGCTGGATCCGCCGCCGCCCGCCGGGGTACGTGCCGGTGACCCGCCGCCGGCGCTGAGCCGGCCGGCCGCGGCTCCGCGGGCGCCCGCTTCCCCGGCGGGGTTCAACCGGGTGGCCGGTTGTGCCAACATGATCCCCGGCCCGCAAGACCCGGCCCCCCGCACCATGATTGCCGCGCTCACCTTCGATCTCGACGACACCCTGTGGGACACGCCGCCCGTCATCCGCCGGGCCGAGGAGGTGACCCATGCCTGGCTTGCCCGCCAGTGGCCGGCGGTGGCCCAGCGGTTCGACGTGGCGGGACTGGCGGCCCTGCGCCGCCAGGTGGCGGAGGAGGATCCGGCCCGGGCCCACGACTTCACCCTCATGCGCTTTCGCACCTACCGGCGGGCGGCGGAGGCGGCGGGCTATCCGCCGGAGGCGGTGGCGCGCGGGGCCTTCGCCGTGTTCTACCGCGAGCGCAACCGGGTGGAGCTGTTTCCGGACGTGCTGCCGGTGCTCGAGCCCCTGGCCCGGCGCCTGCCGCTGGCGGCGGTTTCCAACGGCAACGCCGACATCCATGCCATCGGGCTGGGTCACGTGTTCCGCCACGCCCTCAGCGCCCGCGAGGTGGGGCGGCCCAAGCCGGACCCGCTCATCTGGACCGAGGCCTGCCGGCGGCTGGGGGTCGCGCCCCGGGCCGCGGTGCACGTGGGCGATCATCCCGAGCACGACGTGGCCGGGGCGCGGGCGGCGGGCCTGCGCACCGTGTGGCTCAACCGGTCGGGCGGGCGGTGGCCGGGCGCGGAGCGTCCCGATGCCGAGATCCCGGACCTCACCGCGCTGCCGGAGGTGCTGGCACGGTGGGGGCTGGCGCGGCCGGCCGCGGGCCCGGAGCCGTCACCGTTCCCATCCCGCGGGTGAACCCCGTCACGTCTCCGTCCACGGTTCCCGCCGGCAGCGGGATCTGTGAGCCTCTTCACGCAATGCGCCCGGGGCGCGGCAGTAGGCTTGTCCCAGCCGTGACCCGCGGGCCGTCCGGCGGGGGAGCACAGAACAACGAGGGTGGAGTGATGGCGGTACTGATTCAATATGCCAACGGAGCACCGGGGATCCGGTTCGACATCGACAAGAAGGTGTTTCGCATCGGCCGCAGCCTGGACAACGATCTCTGCATTCCCGACGCCTTCGTGAGCAAGGCACACGCGGTCATCGAACGCCGGCCCAGCGATCGCCTCGACGGCAGCTACGAGTACGTCATCCGCGACCTGGGCAGCACCAACAAGACCTTCGTCAACGACGGCCAGGTGGAGCAGGCCCGGCTGTGCAACGAGGACGTGGTGCGCATCGGCCGCAATACGTTCAGGTTTCTTGTCGAGCCGGAGGACGAGAAGGCGGTCCCCCGCGATCTCCTTGAATCCGGCACCCGTTCGTTCAGCCGCCGCCTGCGCTTCGGGCTGGGCTGAAGAGGCCTCAGGAAACGGGACTTGGAGGGGGCGGGCCACTGCCCCCTTTTTCTTGCCCGGCGTCAGCGCACGGAGTCCAGCCAGGCCAGCAGGCGGCGGGCCTGCGGCTCGGGCAGGGCGCGCATGAAGGCCTTGAGCAGGTCGGCCCGGGTGCGGATGGGCGTCGCCGGCTGGCCGTTGGCGCGGGCCAGGCGATGCAGGCGTTCCTGCAGCGCACGGCTGACGCGCACCTGATTGCCGTCCACCGAACCGAGCATGGGATTTCCCCGGGCAGCCCCTTCCCTGATTTCTAGCGGACCGCGCCGGGCTTCCTTGAACGATGGCGCTGACCTGGATCAACACCGGGGCGGCCGTGCCGCGGCAGACTCGATCCCTGCCATCGACCGGACGCCGCCGCAGGCGGCAAGGAGGAGGGTGGATGTCTGCCGGGGAGATCTGCAGCCGCGAAGTGGTGTTCGTGCGGCCCGAGGAGTCGGTGCGCACCGCGGTCACCCTCATGCGCTCGGCCCACGTGGGGGACGTGGTGGTGGTGGAGGAACAGCCCGGCGGGCGCCGGCCGGTGGGGATCCTCACCGACCGCGACGTGGTGGTGGGCCTGCTGGCCGAGGACGTGGACATCGACGCCCTGACTGCCGGCGATGTCATGAGCAGTGATCTGATCACGGTGCCGGAGGAGGCCGAGGTGGCGGCGGCCATCGAGCTCATGCGCGAGTACGGCGTGCGCCGCCTGCCCGTGGTGGATGCCGGCGGGTTCCTGGCCGGGATCCTCAGCGTGGACGATCTCATCGACTTCCTGGCCGGGCAGCTCACGGACATCGCCCGGCTCATTGCCCGCGAGCAGCTCCGCGAGCAGCGCCGGCGCACCTGACGCGGGGGAAAAAGCTGCCGGCTTTCTGTATCTGGACAGGTGGGGGCCGAGCCCTTATCCTGCGCCGCCTGTGGAGGTCAGGTCCATGAACACGAAGGAGTGGATGCAGGCCCTGGGCCCGCTGCGGCTGGTGCTCATGGCCGGTGCCGCCGTACTGGTGCTGCTGCTGCCGTGGCCGGGGGTGGAGGCCGGGCCGGTGCGGGCCGTCGTGGTGCCGGCCCTGGGGCCCATCGTGTTCTTCGTGCTGCTGCTGGATGCCCTCATGAGCCGGGTCAACATGATCGAGGCCGATGACCGGGCCCGGGCCCGTTACCGGCGCTGCATCCAGGCCGATCTCGCCACGGCCGGCGTGCTGCTGCTGGCCTGGCTGCCCTATTTCCTCTCCCGCACCCTGTGAGCCCCTGCGAGACGGGCACGCGGCACCTGTTTGGCGCAGCCGGCTCCTGACGGCGTTTTCCCC
>JALUTW010000099.1 GCA_027021685.1 Chromatiales bacterium
AGCTGGCCCACCTGCTGGCCTACGGGGTGCTCATGGGCTGGTTCGCGCAGATCTACCCCGCCCGCACCGCGCGCCAGACCCTGGCCGCGGCCTTCGTGCTCATGGGGGTGGTGCTGGAGTTCCTGCAGGGCCTGTTGGGCCAGCGCATGTTCGAGATCGCCGATATGGCGGCCAACACGGCCGGCGTGGCCCTGGCCTGGTGGATCACCCGCGGCCGCGCCGGGCGTATCCTGCACTGGGTGGAGGACAGGTTTGGGGGGTGAACAAGGGAAGGCACCGCCCATGCGGTGCGTTCACAAGGTGAACGCACCCTACGGGACTCCCCGGTTCCCAGCCCCCAGCGCCTGTTTGATGGCCTCGATGCGCCGCCGGCGCAGCTCCTCGGCGATGGCCGGGCCCTGGAGCCCCGGCGGCAGGTGGGCATGGGTGACGGCCGCGGCGGCGGCGTAAGCGCGGCGGAAGATGCCGGGCTGCTCCAGCGCGCGGTCCTCCCAGCCGGGCCGGCCCCGGGCATCGGCCTCGCTGGCCTGCAGCCAGTGCTCGAACCGCTGCGGGCGGCGGAAGGCGTCCAGCGCCTCCAGGGTGTCCAGCAGCGTGGCGGGGCGCAGCTCGGCTGCGCGGTGAAAATGCAGGTGGTGGCGTGTCACCAGCACCGCGAGTTCGCGAAAGCTGCGCGGCACCTTCAACCGCTGGCACAGCGCCTCCACCAGGGGCACGCCGCGGGCCTCGTGGTCCACGTGCCGGGGCCATTCCTCGCGCGGTGTGGTGCCCTTGCCCAGGTCGTGGACCAGGGCGGCGAAGCGCACCACGGTCTCGGGCGACAGGCGCGCGGCCTGGTCCACCACCAGCAGGGTGTGGACGCCGGTGTCCACCTCGGGGTGGTGTTCGGGGGGCTGGGGCACGCCGAACAGGCGGTCGATCTCGGGAAACAGCCGCGCCAGGGCGCCGCACTCGCGCAGGACGGCGAAGTACCGTGACGGCCGGTCTTCGCCCAGGGCACGCTCGGTCTCGCTCCAGACCCGCTCCGGGACCAGGGCGTCCACCTCGCCCTCGTCCACCATTTGCCGCATGAGGGCCAGGGTCTCGTCGGCCACGCGGAAGCCCAGGCCGGCGTAACGCGCGGCGAGGCGCGCCACGCGGAGGATGCGCACGGGATCCTCGGCGAAGGCGGGGGAGACATGGCGCAGCAGGCGGGCCTCCAGGTCGCGCCGGCCGCCGAAGGGATCGATGATCTCGCCGTCCTCGGTCTCGGCCATGGCGTTGATGGTGAGGTCGCGCCGGCGCAGGTCGTCCTCCAGGGTCACGTCGGGTGCGGCATGGACCGAGAAGCCATGGTAGCCGGGACCGGTCTTGCGTTCGGTGCGGGCCAGGGCATACTCCTCGTGGGTCTCGGGATGAAGGAACACGGGGAAGTCGCGCCCCACCTGGCGGAAGCCGCGGGCGATCATCTCCTCCGGCGTGGCCCCCACCACCACCCAGTCGCGGTCCTTGACCGGCAGCCCCAGCAACCGGTCACGCACGCAGCCGCCCACCTTGTACACCTTCATGGGGGAGACAGCCCGGGCCGGTCAGGCCTCGTGCCGGGCGAGGCGGCGGAACTCCTGGTAGCGGGCGCGCATGCGCCGCCCGCCCAGGTACTGGGGCACCACCGCCTCGATGCCCTGCGGGGTGATGCCGAAGATGTCCGGAAACGGTTCCCGGCACACCGCATCCACCTGCAGCGAGCGGTAGTTGTCGCGGGAGAAGGGCTTGCCCGGGACATATTCCAGCACGTTGGCCTGCAGCGCCGACAGCACCGGGCCGAGGCTGATGACCTTGCGCCGCACGCCGATGACCCGGGCGGTGAACTCCACCAGCTCTTTCAGGGTGTAGACCCGCGGCCCGCACAGGTCGTAGCGCCGGCCGATGGTGTGGGGATCGGCCAGTGCCGTGGCGTAACAGTGCACCACGTCCTCCACGTACACCGGGG
The DNA here is from genome assembly GCA_027021685.1 of Chromatiales bacterium. Taxonomy (GTDB): domain Bacteria; phylum Pseudomonadota; class Gammaproteobacteria; order CAMYNG01; family CAMYNG01; genus JALUTW01. The sequence goes on from JALUTW010000099.1 coordinate 1,970, forward strand.
CGAAGCGGGCCCGGCCCATGGCCAGGGGGAAGATGCCGGGCGCCAGCCGCAGCAGCCTGGCGAAGCGGGTAAAAAAACTGTCGCCGGGGCCGAAGATCACGGAGGGGCGGAAGCTGGTGACCTTCAGTCCCGCGGCGGCATGGACCAGGTCTTCGGCCTGGCCCTTGGTGCGCAGGTAATGGCTGGGACCGTGCTGGGCATCGGCATTGAGCGCGCTCATGTGCAGCAGCCGGCGCACGCCGGTCTCGGTCATGGCCCGCACCACCTTCTCCGCCAGTTCCACGTGGACGCGGCGGAAACCGGTGCCGGAGTCGCCGCGCTCGTTGAGGATGCCCACCAGGTTGATCACGGCGTCGGCGCCCTCCATGTGGCGCACCAGCTCGCGCGGGTCGTGCACGTCGGCGGCGATGAGCTCGGCGGTGGGCAGGACCCGGAGGTCGCGGCGGCGCTCGGGGTCGCGGGTCAGCAGGCGCAGGCGGTGGCCCTCGGCCGCCAGCCGGTGGGCCAGGTGCCCGCCCACGAAGCCGGTGCCGCCCAGAATGACGATGTCTTTCGTTTTCATGGAGTTGCCATGGGTTTCCACCGGGGCCGGTGATTGTCACGGTCCCCGCCCGCGGCGGTCAAGGCACGGACCTCGATCCATTGTCAGACTTTGCGACTATACTTTTAATTTATCAAGAAATTTCGGCCCCGACGGGGAAAGGAGCAGGGCATGAGCTTCGTTGCGGTGAATCCGGCCTCGGGCGAGGCGGTGGGCGAGTTCCCGGACTGGGACGAGCGGACCCTGGACGCCGCGCTGGAAGAGGTGGCGCAGGCCACCCCGGCCTGGGCCACCACGCCCATGGAGGAGCGGTGCGCCCTCATGCGCCGGGCGGCGGAGGTGCTGCGCCGCGACACCGACCGCTACGCCCGCCTCATCACCCAGGAGATGGGCAAGCTCCTGCGCGAGGCGCGGGCCGAGGTGGAGAAGTGCGCCTGGGTGTGCGAGTTCTACGCCGAGCATGGTCCGGCCTTTCTGGCTGACGAGATCATCGAGTCCGACGCCAGCCGTTCGCTGGTGGCCTACCAGCCGCTGGGCACGGTGCTGGCGGTGATGCCGTGGAACTTTCCCTTCTGGCAGGTGTTCCGCTTCGCCGCCCCGGCGCTGGTGGCAGGCAACACCGGGGTGCTCAAGCACGCCTCCAACGTGCCCCAGTGCGCGCTGGCCATCGAGGAGGTGTTCCGCGAGGCCGGCTTTCCGGCCGGGGTGTTCCGCACCCTCATGATTCGTGCCTCGCAGGTGAAGCGCGTCATCGACGACCCGCGCATCCACGCCGTGACACTCACCGGCAGCGAGCCGGCCGGCCGCTCGGTGGCCGAGGCCGCCGGGGCCAACATCAAGAAGTCGGTGCTGGAGCTGGGCGGCTCCGATGCCTTCGTGGTGCTGGAGGACGCCGACCTGGACCTGGCGGTGAACAATGC
>JALUTW010000100.1 GCA_027021685.1 Chromatiales bacterium
CCGCGAACCGCTCGCCGGTGCGCAGGGCCACCGAGATGGCCACCACCCGCTGCAGGTGCAGGCGCAGGAACTCGCTGCCGGTTTCCTGGCGCCGGACATGGAACATGACGTTGGCCACCTCCTTGTCCGACAGCCCTTCCAGGCCATACAGGCGCCGGCCGCCCTCCACGTCCGGCACGGTCTCGATATCGAACACGAAGACGTTCATGAAGCGTCCGGGTCTATGCCGCCGGAAACACGCCGGTGGACAGGTAGCGATCCCCGCGATCGCAGATGATGCTCACGATGACCGCGTCCTCCAGCCCGGCGGCCAGCTTCAGGGCCGCCGCCACCGCACCGCCGGAAGAAACGCCGCAGAAGATGCCTTCCCGTGCCGCCAGGGCCCGGGTGGTGTCCTCGGCCTCCTGCTGCCCGATGTCGATGATCTCGTCCACCCGCGAGGCATCGAAGATCCGGGGCAGGTACTCCGGCGGCCAGCGGCGGATGCCGGGGATGCTGGCGCCCTCCTCCGGCTGCACGCCGACGATGCGGATGTCCGGGTTCTGCTCCTTGAGGAACTGCGATGTGCCCATGATGGTCCCGGTGGTTCCCATGGCGCTGACGAAGTGGGTGATGCGGCCGCCCGTGTCACGCCAGATCTCGGGACCGGTACCCTCATAGTGGGCGCGCGGGTTGTCCGGGTTGGAAAACTGATCCAGCACCTTGCCCTTGCCCTGCCGCTCCATCTCCTGGGCCAGGTCGCGCGCGCCCTCCATGCTCTCCTCGCGGCTGACCAGGACGATCTCGGCCCCGAAGGCCTTCATCACGGCCCGGCGCTCCACGCTCATGTGCTCGGGCATGATGAGCACCATGCGGTAGCCCTTGATGGCCGCGGCCATGGCCAGGGCGATGCCGGTATTGCCCGAGGTGGCCTCGATGAGGGTATCGCCCGGCCTGATCTCCCCCCGTGCCTCGGCCCCCCGGATCATGCTCAGCGCCGGCCGATCCTTGACCGAGCCCGCCGGATTGTTGCCCTCCAGCTTGACCAGCAGGGTGTTGTTGCGCCCGGCGTTCAGCCGCTGCAGGCGCACCAGCGGCGTGTTGCCGACGAAGTCCTCGATGGTGGGAAACTGCATGGCGCAAGTTTAAAGCATGGGCGGCTGCGGCCAAAGCCCCGCGGCGCTATCATTGCCCGCACGATCGGACAGGACAATGCACGGCCCCCACATCGACATTCCACTGGCCATCGCCCGTGCCGGCGGCCGTCCGGACCTGGCACGGGACCTGCTGCGCATGTTGCTGGACGAGCTGCCCGGCCACCTGGAGGCGGTGGCAGAGGCCTGCCGCACGGGTGACATGGAGGCATTGCGGGAGACCCTGCACCGGCTGGGCGGCGCCGCCGCCTACTGCGGCGTGCCGCGGCTGGAGGAAGCGGTCCGCCGGCTGCACAAGGCCGTGCGCGACCGACGGCCCGGGGTCGATATCGGCCCGCTGGCGGAGGACCTGCACGCCGCCGGCACCGCTCTGCTGGCCGCGGGCCCGGCCAGCCTCGAACAGGACTGGAACCCCGGCGCCCCGGCCTGAAAACCGTGCTTCAGGCAATCTCGAGGACGACGAAGGCCAGGGCGTGGTCGCGCTCGTCCGCCAGGCTGAGGTGGCTGGCGGTGATGCCGTGCTCGGCCATCCATTCCGCGGCGCGGCCGGTCCAGCTCAGTTGCGGCCGGCCCAGGGGATCATGGGTCACCGCGATGTGGCGCAGGAACAGCCCGTCGCGAAAGCCGGTGCCCATGGCCTTGGCCGCCGCCTCCTTGGCCGCGAAGCGGCGGGCCAGGTAGGCCGCCGCATCGCCGGCCCGGTGAAAGCCCTCCATCTCCTCCGCCGCCAGGATGCGGCGGGCGAAGCGCTCGCCGTGCCGCTGGAGGCCGCGGCGCATGCGGCCGATGTCGACGATGTCGGTGCCGATGCCGAAGACCCTCAAGTACGGGCCTCCCGCATGAGGCGCAGCATCTCGCGCACGGCCGTCTCCAGGCCGGTGAACACCGCGCGGGCGATGATGGCATGGCCGATGTTGAGTTCGCGCACGTGAGGCAGCGCCGCCACCGCAGCGACATTGTGATAATCGAGCCCGTGCCCGGCGTTGACCTGGAGCCCCAGCTCCGCACCGTGCAGCACCGCGTGGGCGATGCGCTTGAGCTCATCCTCGCGCGCGGTCCGGCCGCGGGCCTCGGCGTAGTGGCCGGTGTGAATCTCCACCACCGGCGCACCCACCTCGCGTGCCGCCTCCACCTGCACCGGATCCGGATCGACGAACAGCGACACCCGCACGCCGGCCGCGGCCAGGCGTTCACAGGCGTCGCGGATGCGTTCCTTCTGTCCGGCCACGTCCAGGCCGCCCTCGGTGGTCAGCTCCTCGCGCCGCTCGGGCACCAGGCAGCAGTCCGCCGGGCGCACGTCCTCGGCGATGGCCAGCATCTCGTCGGTCACCGCCATCTCCAGGTTCATGCGGGTCTGCAACACGTCGCGCAGCAGGTAGACGTCCCGCTCCTGGATGTGGCGCCGGTCCTCGCGCAGGTGCAGGGTGATGGCATCGGCGCCCGCCTGCTCCGCCACCAGCGCCGCCTGCACCGGCTCCGGGTAGCGTGTGCCCCGGGCCTGGCGCAGGGTGGCCACGTGATCGATGTTGACGCCCAGAAGAATGTCGCGCTCGTGCATGGATGCAGCTCCCGGTCCGGCGGCAGACCCGCATTATACCCGGTGCGTGCGATACAGCTTGCGGCTGTGCAGTGGCCGCCCGCCGAGCTGGCGGCCGATGACATGGCGCATGAGCCGCTTGGCCTCGGCCAGCACCTCCGGGTCCTCCAGCTCGCCCCGTGCCAGGGCCAGCAGGGTGCGCCCGTGCACGGTCACGCCATCACACTCCCCGCGCCGCTCCAGCGGGCCCCGTTCCGGGTCGTAGCAGTAGCGGCGGTCCGGATCCAGCGGCCGGCCGCTGCCGCTTTCGTGATCCAGGTTGAGCGCATAGCCCGTTTCGGCCAGCAGCACGCATTCGAACCGGCGCAGGACCGGTTCCTGCGGAACGCCCTCCGCCAGGCGCCCCAGGGCCCCGGCATAGGCGTCGAACAGGGCGGGATGGGGATCGTCGCGGTGAAGCAGCCGCACCAGCAGTTCGTTGAGGTACAGGCCGCTGGCCAGGGCCGCGGGCGGCAGGCCGTGGGGCCCGCCCGCCGCCTCCACCCGGCCCAGGGTGCGCAGCTCACCGCGGCCACTCCAGGACACGAGCAGGGGCACGAACGGCTGCAGCAGTGCGCTCCGGGGCCGGCGCCCGCCGCGTACCCCCCGGGCCACCAGCCCCACGCGGCCGCCGCTGCGGGTGAATGCCTCCAGCAGCAGGCTGGTGTTGCGGTAGGGCCGGGCGTGGAGGACGAAGGCCGGCTCC
>JALUTW010000101.1 GCA_027021685.1 Chromatiales bacterium
CCCGCATCCTGCAGGAGCTGGTGACCGCCCATCCGCCGCCGCTGGTGCGCGGCCGCCGCATCAAGCTGCGCTATGCCCACCAGGGCGGGCGCAATCCGCCTGTGATCGTCATCCATGGCAACCAGACCGAGCGCGTGCCGGAGGCCTACCGGCGCTACCTGGTCAACGGCTTCCGCCGCCGCCTGCAGCTGGCCGGCACGCCGCTGCGCATCGAGTTCAGGAGCGGGGCCAACCCCTATGCCGGCCGGCGCAACGTGCTCACCCGCCGCCAGCTCGAAAAGCGCCGCCGCCTCAAGCGCCACGTGCGCGGGCGGCGCTAGGAGAACCAGAGGACGGAGGACAGAGGACGGAGGACAGAGGCGGAAATCTTGGGTATGGTCGCTGCACGATGGCACCCTGCGGCTTTCCGTCTTCCGTCATCCGTCCTCTGTCCTCTGGATGCGCGGCGGTTCCGTCATTCGTCCCCGGGCGCCTGCTCTGCCAGCCGTTTCTCCAGCTCGCGCAGGGCGGGGGAGTCGTAGCCGGGAAAGTCGCGCCTGAAGTCCTCCAGCGCCCGCCGCGCGGCTTCCATCTCGCCGGCATCGGCGAGGGCACGGATGGTGACCAGGCGCACGCGGACCTCGGCGGCGATGGGCGGGGCGGCGGCCTTGGGCTCGGCGCGGGTCGCGGCCGGCACCTCCTCCCGGAGTGCGCGCTCGCGCGGGGCCGGTGCGGCCGGCACCCGCCGCGCCCGTTCCGGGGCCAGGGCCTGTCCCTGGCGGGTCGCCACCGGGGTCTCGGGCGACTGGTGGAGGGTGAACAGGGCCAGGCCGGCGGTGAGCACCAGGGTCGCGGCCGTGGCCAGGGGCAGCAGCCACGGATGGTGGTGCCGGCCCCGGGCCTCGCGGCGGGCGGCGGCGAGGACCAGGTCGTCCAGGTGCGCCGGCGGCTCGGCCCGGTCGGATCGGGCCAGGCGCAGCAGGTCCTGGTCACCGGGCGAATCGTGGTGCGGCTCGTTCATGTCTCGCTTTCCAGGCCGCGGCGCAGCCGGTCGAGGGCATAGCGCAGGCGGCTCTTGGCCGTCTCCCGTCCCACGCCGGTGGCCTCGGCGATCTCGTCCACGCTCAGGCCGCCCTGGACCTTGAGCAGGAAGGCCTCGCGCTGGGCCTCCGGCAGGGCCTGCACCAGCTCCAGCAGGCGATCCAGGTTCTGCGCCCACTGGACCCGGTGCTCGGGCTGCACCGCGCCGGGCGCGGGGCAGTCGTCGGGGTCGTCCGGACCGTCCCCGCCGTAGGAGCGGGGCAGGCCGCGCGCACTGCGGCGGTAGTGGTCGATGAGGCGGTTGTGCGCGATGCGGTACAGCCAGGTCCTGAACAGGGCCCGAACCTCGTAGCGGGCCCGTGCCTTCACTACCTTGAGCCAGATGTCCTGGAACAGTTCCTCGGCCACGGCCTCGCTGCCGGTCTGGCGCAGCAGGTAGCGGTACAGGGGCCCGCGGTGGCGCCGGTACAGCGCTTCGAAGGCACCGGCGTCGCCGGCGGCGTAGCGCATCATCAGTGCCTCGTCCGACTCCCCGGCCTGTGACTGCCCGCCCCGGTCCATGGGGCCAACAGCATAGGACAACGCCGGCAGCGGGGAAAGCGCGCGGACCGTCATCGCCCGGCCAGCGCGGCGTCCAGCGCCGCGGCGGTGCGCACCAGGCCCAGGAACTCGCCGCGCCAGCCCTCGGGATCCGGGCCGCGGGCGGCGCGGGCCAGGGCCAGGGCGTCGTCCCAGCTCCAGTCCCCCGTGTAGCGGCCCCCGCGCAGGAGCTGGCCGAAGCCGGCCACCGCGGCGGCGAAGCGCAGCCGCCCGCTGGCATCCGCCAGGCGCGGCTTCACCTCGCCGGTCTTCACCACCCGCTCCACCAGCCGGCTGCGCGTCTCGCCCGGCAGCTTGTAGCGCAGGCGCACCAGGGCCAGCTCGTCCCGGCGCCCGCCGGCCGGCGGGCGGGGTCCGTAGCGCAGCGGGTCCAGCGCCGGGCGGCCGGCGCCCGCGGGTGTCAGCTCGTAGAGCGCGGTGACGGTGTGCCCGGCGCCGATGTCGCCGGCGTCCACCTTGTCGTTGTTGAAGTCCTCGCGCCGCAGGCGGCGGTTGACGTAGCCGACGAGGCGGTACTCGCTCACCACCGCCGGGTTGAACTCCACCTGGATCTTCACGTCGCGGGCGATGGTGAGCAGGGTGCCGGCACGCTGCTCCAGCAGCACCTTGCGCGCCTCGGCCAGGGTGTCGATGTAGGCGTGGTTGCCGTCGCCGTGGTCGGCGAGCTGTTCCATGAGATGGTCGTTGTAGTTGCCGCGGCCGAAGCCCAGGGTGGTGAGCGCGATGCCCCGGCCCCGCTGGCGCTTCACCAGCGCCAGCAGGCTGTGGAAGTCCGTGATGCCCACGTTGAAGTCGCCGTCGGTGGCCAGGATCACGCGGTTGATGCCGTTTTCCATGTACGCCTGCCGGGCCAGGCGGTAGGCGAGCCGGATGCCGGCGGCCCCGTTGGTGGGGCCGCCGGCCGCCAGGGATTCCAGCGCGGCGAGGATCTTCGCCTTGCGGTCGCCGGGCGTGGGTTCCAGCACCACGCCGGAGGCCCCGGCATAGACCACGATGCTCACCCGGTCACGCGGGCCCAGCTCGCGCACCAGCAGGGCCAGGGCCGACTTGAGCAGCGGCAGCTTGTCCGGTGACTGCATGGAGCCGGAGACGTCCACCAGGAACACCAGGTTGGCCGGCGGCAGCCGGTCCGGCGGCGGCGCCCAGCCCCGGAGCCCGATGAGCAGCAGGCGCCGGTGGGGGTTCCAGGGCGCGGGCGCCGCCTCGGTGGTGACGGAAAAGGGCTGTTGCCGATGGGCCGGCGGGGGATAGTCGTAGTCGAAATAGTTGATGAGTTCCTCCACGCGCACCGCGTCCGCGGGCGGCAGGTGTCCGGCGTTGAGCATGCGGCGGACGTTGGCGTAGGCACCGGTGTCCACGTCGATGCTGAAGGTGGACACCGGGTTCTCGCTGGCCCGGCGGACCGGGTTGTCCTCGAAATGGCCGTAGCGTTCGCGGTACGGCGCCGGTGCCGGCGCGGGCGCATGCAGGGCGGTGGCCTCCAGCGGGGCCCGGCGGAGCAGTTGATGCTTGCGTTCCCCGGCGGCGATGGTGGTCCGCGCGGGTGCGGCGCCGGTGTCGCGTGCGGGGACCGGGTCGTCGCCGGCGCAGGCGCCGAGCGCCAGCGCGGTGGCGAGCGTGGTGGCCATGTGCAGGGGGGATCGCGTTTTCAGGTTCATGCCGGTGTCTTCCTCGGGTGGTGCGGGTGTCCCGCCGGTGTCGTTCCCATGCCGGGACTAACGCCGGGATGGGTGGGGCGGGGTTTGGCAGGGCCCGGGCGGGGTGGTGTAATGGCGCCATGGCGGAACG
>JALUTW010000102.1 GCA_027021685.1 Chromatiales bacterium
CGGGTGCGATGGCCAGGAGGTGGCTGTTGCGGATGCCGTGACGGGCGATGCCGTCACGGATATCGTCCGGCATGCGCCGGATGAACGGACGCTCCAGATGGGCCTGGCGGTCGAGGTGGGGAAATGCCCCTTTCTCCCGGGCCAGGTCGATGGAGGTCCGGTAAGCGGCGTGACAGATGATCTGCATCGTCTCGCGGGCAAAGGCCAGAGACTCGGGGCTGCCATAGCGCATGCCCAGCATCACCATGGCGTCGGCCAGCCCGGTGATGCCCAGGCCGATCCGGCGTGTCCCGTGGGCCATTTCGGCCTGCTGGGACAGGGGAAAGCGTGACAGGTCGATGACGTTGTCCAGCATCCTCACCGCCACGGCAGCGGCGTCCCGCAAGGCTGCGGTGTCGAGGCGGGCCTCGGGGGAGAAGGGGGCGGTGACGAAGCGGGCCAGGTTCAGCGAGCCCAGGTCGCAGGCCCCGTAGGGCGGCAGCGGGATCTCGCCGCAGGGATTGGTGGCGGTGATGTGCTCGCGGTAGCCCAGGTTGTTGTCGTGGTTGATGCGGTCTATGAACAGCACGCCCGGCTCCGCGTAGTCGTAGGCGTTGCGGATGATGGCATCCCACAGCGCCCGCGCCGAGACCTGCCGCAGCACGGCGCAGTCCACCGGCCCGTCGCGCCCGGTCCAGCGGCGTTGGACGGTGCCCTCGGCGCGCTCCAATGTCTTCTCGTCCAGGGCGTCGGCCGGGAAGACCAGGGGCCAGTCCTCGTCGCGCTCGACCGCCCGCATGAACGCATCACTTACCTGCACCGAGAGGTTGAAGTGGGTGAGCACGCCGGGCTCGTGCTTGGCGCGGATGAATGTCTCGATGTCGGGATGATCACAGCGCAGGGTGGCCATCATGGCGCCGCGCCGGCTGCCCGTGGACAGCAACGTCGCCGACATCACGTCCCACACCCGCATGAACGACACCGGGCCGGAAGCCACCGTCCCCACCCGGCGGGCCCGGGTGCCGGCCGGGCGCAGGGTGGAAAAGTCGTACCCGATACCCCCGCCCTGCTGCAGGGTCAGGGCACCCTCCCGCAGGGCGGCGAAGATGCCGTCGATGGAGTCCTCGATGATCCCCATGACGAAGCAGTTGAACAGGGTCACGTCCCGCGTGGTGCCGGCGCCGGCGAGGATGCGGCCGCCGGGAATGAAACGGAAGTCCTCCAGCAGGCGGAGGAAACGCGGGGCCCAGTGTTCCGGCTCCCGCTCCACGGAGGCCAGGGCCTGTGCCACCCGCCGCCAGGTGTCGCGGATGTCGGCATCGGGCGGCGCACCGTCGCCGCCGTGGCGGTACTTGCTGCGCCAGACACGTTCGGCGACGGGATTGAGAACGGGGTTGGCCACGAACGGGTTCTCCTGCACGGGGTGGGTCAGCTGGGCAGGTACTCCGGGAGATGGGCGCGGATCACCTCGGGCCTTTCCTTGACCAGATTCTTGTCCACCTCCAGGACCACCTGTTTCAGGGTTTCCCGGGCCAGCTTGTCGCGTAACAGTCCCAGCATGGCGGGTGCCGCCACCAGGATCAAGTGCTGAAAGGCGTGGCGGGCCCGGGCCGCATCCACATGATGTGCGATCCGCCTGGCGAAGAACACCGCCTCGACCTTCCTGGGATCGGTGGGGCTTTCCATGGCGTGCCGGCCGTGCCCGGCACGGTCGAAGGACCGGCCCGGCAGGGCCCGGGGCGGGTCCCCGTCATGCGTGCCGGCTTTCGGGTGGGTGAGGGTTTCGATCTCCTCCAGGGGGTCGCGCGCGGTTTCGGTCCTGAAGATGCGCGCCCGGGTGCTGTCTGCAACCACGACCCATGTCTTCGCCATGTTTTCCCTCTCCGTGGACCTGTGTTCACGTGGCTGTGGTCAGTGGATCGGCGGCACGCAGGGCCTGCGCCAGGCGTTCCCGGGAGGGTGCCTCGTTGCTCACGGTCAGGCAGTACCGGCGCTCGCTCCGGGTCAGCGGATCGGCGGTGCGCCGCTGCCGGTGCAGGACCTCCAGCGTGGCCTCGGAGGCGTCCCGGCCGTGTTGCCGGCGGCGATGGATACGTGCCGCCAGCTCTTCGAGCGGTGCCTGGCAGTCGAGGATGAGGAACGCGGCACCCCGGCGGCGCGCCAGGCGCTGGAAGCGCCGGCGCCAGCCGGCGGCGAGAAAGCTGGCATCCGCCACGATGCTGAAGCCGGCAGCGAGTGCCGTGGCAGCCGCCCGCCACAGGCGGGCGTAGGTCCGGCGTGTCATCTCGGGGCGGTACAGGCCGGTGCCCGGTCCCGAGCCCGAGGAAGCGTGCGCGGCGAGCCCGGCCAGGCGCTTGCGCTCCACGTCCGAGCGTACGCGCAGGGCCGGCCAGCACAGGGCGACGGCGCCGGCGGTGGTGGTCTTGCCGGACCCGGACAGGCCGTGGGTGATGAACAGCACCGGCCGCGGCGGCGCGGCATAGCGCCGCGCCAGCTCCAGGTAACGACGGCCCTCGGTCCACAGGGCACCGCGCTCGCCGGCGGCGAGGTCGGGCTGGAGGGCGCGCAGGGCATCGACCTTGGCCCGAACCAGGGCGCGATAGACGAGGTAGAGGCGCAGCACGGCGATCCCGGGATAGTCTCCGGTCTCTTCCAGGTAGACCAGCATCAGGCGGGCGGCCAGTTCCGGATGGCCGCGGGCCTCCAGATCCATGTACAGGAAGGCGATGTCGCTCATGGTATCGATCCAGCGCAAGGTTTCACTGAACTCGATGGCGTCGAAGGCGATGGCCTGGCCATCCACCCAGGCGAGGTTGCGCAGGTGCAGGTCGCCGTGACACTCGCGCACGTGACCGTTGCCGGCCCGGTGTTCGAGGACCGCCCGCACGCGCCGCAGCTCGCGCTCGCACCACGCGCGGACGGCGGCCAGCGTGTCCCGGTCGGGGCCCGGCTCCAGGGTTTCCGCGAGCTGATCCAGGGTCTGGTGGATGGGCGCGGCCACCGATGCCGGTGAACCGAAGTCCGAACCGGGCGGAGCCGGTGCGGCCTCGTGCAGGTGGAAGCGGGCGAGGCGGCGAGCCACCGCGTCGATGATGTCCGGTGTCAGGCGTCCGGCGGCGAGCATGCGGTCGAGCTGGGCCTCCTGCGGAAAGGCCCGCATCTTGACCGCGTATTCGAAAGCGGCGCCCGTGCCTTCGACGCGCGGGGAGTCCGGGGAACCGGTGACGGGGACCACGCCGAGGTAGAGGGACGGGGCCAGGCGGCGGTTGAGTCTCAGTTCCTCCTCGCAGAACCGCCGGCGGCGGGCGAGGGTGGAGAAATCGAGGAAGCCCAGGTTCACCGGCTTTTTGATCTTGTAGGCATAGGGGCCGGCCAGCAGCACCCAGGAGATGTGGGTCTCGATGAGCCGGACCGTGTCCACCGGGTG
>JALUTW010000103.1 GCA_027021685.1 Chromatiales bacterium
GCCGCCATCGGTTACTGCTTCGGCGGCGGGGTGGTGCTGGAGATGGCGCGCCGTGGCGTGGACCTGCGCGGCGTGGCGAGCTTTCACGGCAGCCTGGTGACGGAACACCCGGCGCGCCCCGGTGCGGTCAAGGCCGCCGTCATCGTCTTCAACGGCGGCGCCGATCCCTTCGTCAAGCCGGAGCACATCGAGGCCTTCAAGCGGGAGATGAAGGCAGCGGGGGCGGATTTCACCTTGATCAGCTATGCCGGCGCCAGGCACTCCTTCACCAATCCCGAGGCCGATGTCTATGGCAAGCGCTTCAACCTGCCGCTGGCCTACGACCCCGAGGCCGACCGCCAGTCCTGGCACACCCTGCAGCAGTTTCTCAAGCGGGTGTTTCGTTGACGGCCGCCTCCCGGGAGCCGGGACGAGGGGGCGGGAAGGGTCAGTGCACCGTGCCGTGGGGCTCCGGCAGGTCGCGCTCGATGCGGAAGGCCCGGCCCTCGGCCAGCTCCTGCTCGGTGGCCTCGCGCACGTCGCGGATGCGCACGTCGAAGCGCAGCGGCTTGCCGGCAAGGTGATGGTTGCCGTCGAGGATGATGGTCTCGCCGTCCATGTGGGTGACGGTGAACATGATGATGCGCCCGTCGGCGCACTCGCCCGCCACCCGCGTGCCCACGCCCTCCAGGTCCTCCGGCAGGCGCCGGCGGCTTTCCACCACCACCAGCTCCGGGTCGTAGGGACCGTAGGCGTCCTCCGCGGACAGCACCACCCGCCGGCGGGTGTTCACCGGCAGGCCCTCGATGGCCTCCTGCAGCTTGGGCAGGGTCGCCTCCTCGCGGCCGTGCAGGTAGATGAGATCGTCGCGGTACTCGATGAGGGCCCCGTCGTCGTGGGTGAACAGGGCATACTCCAGCGTCACCACCCGGCCCTTGGCCACGGTGCGGGCCGGTCCGGCGCCGGGTGTCCACAGGCCCGCGGCGGGCACCGGGGCCCCGTTGCGGCGGCGATGGTCGGGTTTCTCCATGGGGCTTCCATCTCCTCGTGGTTCACCCCCTGTATCGGCGCGCAGCGGCGAAACTGAAGCGCCGCTGGTCGGCCGCGTTTGGACACCGGCCGCCGCCCGCGGCATAATCCGGCCGGCCGTGTGGAACCCCGGCGGGGGGTGCGGGTCAGACAAATCAACCAAATAGCCATTGTGTGGGCCAGACCCGCACCAGGAGCCAGACGACATGTTCCGCATGCTTGCCTTCGCCGCCGCCACCCTGTTTGCCGCCGCCGCCCCGGCCCAGGACGAAACACCGGCCACCGTGCTGCAGGACTTCGACGGCCGGCCCCGCAGCCTCCAGGAGTTCACCGGCCAGGGCAAGTGGACGGTGGTCATGATCTGGGCCCATGACTGCCACGTGTGCAACGAGGAGGTGGAGAGCTACGAGGACTTCCACCGCCGGCACCAGGGCACCGATGCCACGGTGCTGGGGATCTCCATGGACGGGCAGGAGAGGAAAAAGCAGGCCCGGGCCTTCATCCGCCGCCACCGGCTCACCTTTCCCAACCTCATCGGCGAGCCGGAGGCGGTGGCCGGCCTGTTCACGGAGCTCACCGGTGTCCAGTGGGTGGGGACCCCGACCTTCCTTATTTATAGCCCGGCCGGCCAGCTGGTGGCCCAGCAGATCGGCGCCGTGCCGGTGCAGATGGTGGAGGAGTTCATCCGCGAGCAGTCCGCCGGCGGCTGATCCGGCGGGTGGGCCCGCGGGCGCGCCTTGCGTGGCGGTGGCGGCGCTGCCATGATACGCGCCCATCATCGCCGCCGCCGGCGGCCTTCCGGGTGAATACCGCCGCAGACCGTTGTTCCCGTCACTGCCACAGCGCCTCGATCGCCTGATCCACGAAGGCCTCGGGCCCCTGTTGGCCGGGGGCCGCGTGGGCATCGAGCGCGAGACCCTGCGCGTGGGGCCCGATGGCAAGATCGCACAGACGCCGCATCCGGCCTGCCTCGGTGCCCCGCTCACCCATCCCTGCATCACCACCGACTATTCCGAGGCCCTGGCCGAATTCATCACACCGCCGCTGGCCGGCGTGGTGCCGGCGCTGGAGTTTCTCGACGAGCTGCACCGCTTCGTCTATTCGTGCCTGGAAGGCGAGCTGCTGTGGGCCACCAGCATGCCCTGCGTGGTGGAGGGCGAGGCCGGCATCCCCATCGCCGAGTACGGCTCGTCCAACCTGGGCCTGATGAAGACCGTCTACCGCCGCGGCCTGGGCTATCGCTACGGGCGCATGATGCAGGTCATCGCCGGCGTGCATTTCAACTATTCGCTCCCGGAGGCCTTCTGGCCCGCCTGGCAGGCGGCGACCGGCGACGGCCGCACGCTGCGCGACTTCGTCTCCGAGAGCTACATGGGGCTCATCCGCAACCTGCTGCGGGTGGGCTGGCTGGTGCCCTACCTGTTCGGCGCCTCGCCGGCCATCTGCAAGTCGTTCCTGGCCGGCCAGCCCACCGCACTGGAGCCGTTCGATCCCGGCAGCTATTATCAGCCCTGGGCCACGTCCCTGCGCATGGGGGACATCGGCTACCAGAACAACAAGGAGGGCGAGACCGGAGTCAAGGCCGAGTACGACAGCCTGGAGGCCTACGTCCGCAGCCTGACCGAGGCCATCACCACGCCGTGCCCCGAGTACCAGCGCATCGGGGTGGTGGTGGATGGCGAGTGGCGCCAGCTCAACGCCAACCGCCTGCAGATCGAAAACGAGTACTACAGCACCATCCGGCCCAAGCAGGTGCCGGAGGACAACGAGAAGCCGACCCTGGCCCTCCGGCGCCGCGGCATCGCCTACGTGGAGCTGCGCTCCCTGGACGTCAACGCCTTCGTGCCGCTGGGGGTGTGCGAGAACCAGCTCCGCTTCCTGGAGGCGCTGCTCATCGGCTGCCTGCTGGCCGACAGCCCGCCGCTGAGCGGGCAGGAGCGGCGCGAGGTGGATGCCAACGAGCTGGTGGCCGCCCACCGCGGGCGCGAGCCCGGCGTGAAGCTGGCCCGCCGCGGCGAGGCGGTCCCCCTGGTGGAATGGGCGGGCCAAGTGCTGGATGCCCTGGAGCCGGTGTGCGGGATACTGGACGACACCGGGGGCGGCGGGGCATACGCCCGTGCCCTGGCGGTGCAGCGGGAGGCGGTGCACGACCCCGGGGCCACGCCCTCGGCCCGCATGCTGGCGGAGATGCGCGATCGCCACGAGAGCTTCTTCGAGTTCGCGCTGCGCAAGTCCCGCGAGTACGAGGACCATTTCCGGGCCCGACCCCTGCCGCCCGAACGCCAGGCTTTCTTCGAGAACCTGGCGCGCGAATCGCACCGGCGCCAGGCCGAGCTGGAGGCCGCGGACACCCGGAGCTTCGAGGAATTCCTGCAGGACTATTTCGCCCAG
>JALUTW010000104.1 GCA_027021685.1 Chromatiales bacterium
CGTTCCACGCTGGCCACGCAGCCGGCGCAGCTCATGCCGCCGATGGAGAGGCGGTGGACAAGCCGCTGATCCGCCTGGAGTTGTACCGAACTGGCCGGGTCCATGCCGAAATTATATTAGAAAACAACGATATAGTTAATTGATCCGGCGGCCCGTTTCTGACAACATCGGTAGCCCACTTTCGCCGACCCGGCGGCGCCGCCAGCCTTCCCCCGCCGCCGGGCCAGCCGCCCAGACGAGAGCACCGCCATGGCCAGCATACGACCGCGCGACCTCATCGACCAGCACCTGACCCTGTTTTCCCTTCCCGCACTGGTGCTGCGCCTCAACGAGATGGTGGAAGACCCGGCCTGCTCCGCGGCCGACATCGGCAACACCATCGCCTGCGACCCGGCGCTCACCGCGCGCCTGCTGCGCATCGTCAACAGTCCGTTCTACGGCTTCCCGCAGAAGGTGGACACCATTCCCATGGCGGTGACCATCCTGGGCACGCGCCAGCTCCGCGACCTGGTGCTGGCCACCGCGGTGGTCCACACCCTGCGCGGGGCCGGAGCGCCGGTGGAGGCGGAACGCTTCTGGCGCCACAGCGTGGCCTGCGGCCTGGCCGCGCGCGAGACCGCCCGCGCCCTGCGCCTGGTCAACGTGGAGCGGCTGTTCATCGCCGGGCTGCTGCACGACATCGGCAAGCTGGTGATGCTCACCGCCCTGCCCGAGGGTTACCGCCGGCTGCTGGACCGCCTGCACGACGAGGACCCCAGCGCCGAGCTGGAACAGGAAGTGTTCGGCTTCGATCACACCCAGGTGGGACGCGAACTCATGCGCCGCTGGCGCCTGCCGGAGTCGCTGGTGGAGCCGGTGGCCTGGCACCACGCCCCGCACCGGGCCGAGCGCCACCGCACCGATGCCTTCATCGTGCACCTGGCCAATCACCTGGCCAACCAGATCGCCGCCCCGGTGAGCGGGGACACGGGCAGCCCCCTGCACGAAAACACCACCGATGTCCTGGGCCTGGCCGCCGCCCGCCTCGAACGCATCCGCCAGACCAGCGCCCACCGGCTCGACGCCACCCTGGCGGCCATCTACGAGCCGCCGCCGCGCCAGGTGGCCTCCAGCGCCTGACGCGGCCCTGGGCGCGTCAGGCCGCGGCCAGGGCGTCGCGCACCCGTTCCAGGCGGCTCCTCACCTCGCCCGCCAGTTGCTCGATCTCGGGCCTGTCCACCAGCTTGAGCACGGCCGCCGGGTCCATGAAGGCCACGGTCACGCTGCCGTCTTCCTCCTCCCGCACCACCACGTTGCAGGGCAGCAGCAGGCCGATGTCGGGCTCCGCGGTCAGTGCCTGGTTGGCCAGGACCGGGTTGCAGGCGCCGAGGATCTTGTACGGGCGCTTGTCGATATCCAGCTTCTTCTTCATCACGGCCTTGACATCGATCTCGGTGAGCACGCCGAAGCCCTCATCCTTGAGCGCCTCGGTCACCTTCTCCACCGCCTCGTCGAAACCGGTGTTGACCCTGGTCGAGAATCCATACATGGCATGTCCTCCGGTGATTGCAGTTTTCGTCAGCGAAAAGCCCCGGCGCCGGCGCCCGGGGCCGCCATGATACCCCGATGTGCCGGCGGCTTCAGCCACGCCCCGGCACGGGCCCCGGCCGGCGCCGCGGCGCACGGCCGGGGCCGAGCGCGGACCTCAGTCGAGCTCCATCCTGTGATGGCGAATCACCCACTGTTTCCACAGGAAGAAACAGGCCGGGATCACCACCAGGGTCAGGATGGTGGCGCTCACCATGCCGCCCACCATGGGCGCGGCGATGCGGCGCATCACCTCGGAGCCGGTGCCGCCGCCCAGCATGATGGGCAGCAGGCCGGCGATGATGGCCGCCACCGTCATCATGATGGGCCGCACGCGCATGAGTGCACCCTCGATCACGGCCTCGCGCAGATCCGAATCCGTGAGCTCGTGCAGGCGTTCCCCGAAGTGATGCTTGCGCTGGTAGGCCTGGTTGAGATAGACCAGCATCACCACGCCGATTTCCACCGCCACGCCGGCCAGCGCGATGAATCCCACCCCGACGGCCACGGACATGTTGTAGTCCAGCCAGTACAGCAGCCAGAAGCCGCCCACCAGGGCCATGGGCAGGGTGATCATGATGATACCCACTTCGGTCAGGTTGCGGAAATTGATGTAGAGGAGCAGGACGATGATGAGAATGGTCACCGGCACCACCAGGGTCAGGCGCTCCTTGGCCCGCACCATGTACTCGTACTGCCCCGACCAGGACAGGGAGTAGCCCGGCGGCAGATCCACCTCCTCGGCCACCAGCCGCTGGGCCTCGGCCACGTAGGATCCCAGATCCCGGTCCTGAATGTCGACGAAGGTCCAGCCGTTGAGGCGGGCGTTCTCGCTCTTGATCATGGCTGGCCCGGACTCGATGCGGATGTCGGCCACCTCGCCCAGGGGGATGCGGGCCCCGGTGGGGGTCACGATGGGCAAATCGCGCAGCTTCTCCACCGAATCACGCCAGTGGCGGGGATATCGCACGTTGATGGGGTAACGCTCCAGCCCCTCCACCGTCTGGGCCACGTTCATGCCCCCCACCGCGGTGCGCACCACGTCCTGCACGTCGGCGATATTGAGGCCAAAGCGTGACGCCGCCACCCGGTCGATGTCCACGGTGATGTACCGCCCGCCGGCAACACGCTCGGAGTAGACCGAGGCCGTGCCCGGGACCTTCTTGATCACCTCCTCCAGTTGCTTGCCGATGCGTTGAATCACTTCCAGATCGGGACCGGCCACCTTGATCCCCACCGGAGTCTTGATGCCGGTGGCCAGCATGTCGATGCGGGTCTTGATGGGCATGACCCAGGCGTTGGTCACGCCGGGCAACTGCACCCGCTCGTTGAGCTCCTGCTTGAGCTTCTCCAGGGTCATGCCCGGGCGCCACTGATCCCGTGGCTTGAGCTGGATGGTGGTCTCGATCATGGTCAGCGGTGCCGGGTCGGTGGCGGTCTCGGCCCGGCCGATCTTGCCGAACACGCTCTTGACCTCGGGCACGGTCTTGATCAGGCGGTCGGTCTGCTGCAGCAGTTCCTGCGCCTTGCCGATGGAGATGGCCGGAAACGTGGTGGGCATGTACATGAGGTCGCCCTCGTCCAGATCGGGCATGAATTCACTCCCCATGTTGACCAGTGGCCACACCCCGCTCACTACCACGGCACCCGACAGCACCACGATAAGCAGCGGACGCTTCAATACCAAATTGATGAAAGGCCGGTATCCGGCGATGAGCACGCGGTTGATGGGGTTCTTGTGCTCCGGCGTGATGTGCCCGCGGATGAAATAGCCCATGAGCACCGGCACCAGGGTGATGGACAGGCCGGCGGCCGCCGCCATGGCATAGGTCTTGGTGAACGCCAGGGGCGCGAACAGCTTGCCCTCCTGCGCCTCCAGGGTGAACACGGGCAGGAAACTCAGGGTGATGATGAGCAGGGAGAAGAACAGGGGCGGCCCCACCTCCACCGCGGCCCGGGACATGATGTCCCAGCGGTTGAGATGATTCACGTCCTCCTGCTCCATGTGCTTGTGCACGTTCTCGATCATCACGATGGCGGCGTCCACCATGGCGCCGATGGCGATGGCGATACCGCCCAGGGACATGATGTTGGCATTGATGCCCTGGCTTTCCATGATGATGAAGGCAGCCAGGATCCCGATGGGGAGCGAGATCACCACCACCAGTGCCGAGCGCAGGTGGAACAGGAACACCACGCACACCAGGGCGACGACGATGAACTCCTCCACCAGCTTGCCCATGAGCGTGTCCACGGCCCGCTTGATGAGCGAGGAGCGGTTGTAGGTTTCCACCACCTCCACGCCCTCGGGCAGGCTTTCCTTGAGAATTTCCAGTTTTTCCTTGACCTTCTCGATGGTGGCCAGGGCGTTCTCGCCGTAGCGCATGAGGATGATGCCGCCCACCACTTCGCCCTCTCCGTTGAGTTCGGCGATGCCGCGCCGGATCTGGGGCCCGAGCCGGATCTCGGCCACGTCCTTGAGCAGGATGGGGGCGCCGCGCTCGTTCACGCCCAGCGGCACCCGGCGCAGATGATCCAGCTTCGACAGGTAGCCGGTGGCACGGACCATGTATTCGGCCTCGGCCATCTCGATGACCGCGCCGCCCACCTCCTGGTTGGCGCGCTGAATCGCCCGGCGGACCTGGGCCAGGGTCAGGCTGTAGGCACGCAGCCGGTCCGGGTCCACCACCACCTGGTACTGCTTGACCATGCCGCCGACGGTGGCCACCTCGGCCACGCCGGGCACGGTCTGCAGCTCGTACTTGAGGAACCAGTCCTGGATGGATCGAAGCTGGGAGATGTCATGGTTGCCGGTGCGATCCACCAGGGCGTACTGGTAGACCCAGCCCACGCCGGTGGCATCGGGACCCAGCTCCGGGCGTGCCTGCGGCGGCAGCTTGCTGGAAACCTGGCTCAGGTATTCCAGCACCCGGGTCCGGGCCCAGTAGGGGTCGGTGCCGTCCTCGAAGATCACGTACACGTAGGAGTCCCCGAAGAAGGAGTACCCGCGCACCGTCACCGCCTTGGGCACCGACAGCATGGCGGTGGTCAGGGGATAGGTCACCTGATCCTCGACCACCTGCGGCGCCTGGCCCGGGAACGAGGTCTTGATGATCACCTGCACATCGGACAGGTCCGGGATTGCATCCAGCGGGATGCGCTTGACGCTGATGAGTCCCCAGGCGATGAGCACCGCGGTGAGGATCAGCACCATGAACCGGTTGCGGACCGACCAGTGGATGATGGCTGCAATCATGGCGACCTCCTACTTCACGGGCCGGATGCTGGTGATGAGCCAACGGTCGCCTTCCTTGCGCAGCTCGAACTCCACCGCCTGCCCTTTTTCGATCCCGGAGAGATCCACGCCCTCGGCGGTGAAGAAGTCCATGGTCATGGACGGCCATCCCAGGGCCTCGATGGGATCGTGGGCCAGCTTGACCATGCCGTGATCCGCCATCACGCCTTCGACCCGGCCACGGCCGGTGACCGGGCCATCGTCCCCCTTGCCGGCGGGACCGATGGACGTGATGATCCAGCGGTCGCCCTCCTTGCGCAGCTCGAACTCCACCTCCTGGCCCTTCTCGAGCCCCGAAAGGTCCACGCCCTCGGCGGTGAAGAAGTCCATGGTCATGGATGGCCATCCCAGGGGCTCGATGGGATCGTGGGTCAGCTTGACCATGCCGTGATCCGCCATCACGCCCTCGACCCGGCCACGGCCGGTGACCGGCCCCGAGGGCCCGCCCTTGCCATCGGAAGACTCGGGCTCGGTCATGCGCATCATGCTGGCCTTGATGCTGGCCTCGGAGTCGATGAGGAACTGACCGGACACCACCACCTTTTCGCCTTCCTTCAGGCCGTCGACGATCTCCACCCAGTCACCCGACTCGATGCCCGGCTTGACGACGCGGGGCGCAAACCGGCCTTCCCCCAGGGCCACGATGACCCGGCTCTCGCTGTCCATGCGGATGAGGGCCTCGCGTGGAATCACCAGGATCCCCGGCTTGAAGCCGCCGTAGATGCGCACATTGGCGTACATGTTGGGCTTGAGCGCCTCGTCCGGATTGTCGAAACGCAGGCGCACGGTGAGCGTGCGGGTGCGGGGATCCAGGTTGGGATAGATGTACTCCACCTTGCCTTCCCACACCCGGCCGGGCAGGAAGGACAGCCGCACCTCGGCCGGGTCCCCCACGTGGGTCCAGTGCACCTGCTGTTCGAAGACCTCGGCCAGCAGCCAGACCGTGGACAGGTCGGCAAGCTGCATCATTTCCGTGGCAGGCTGCACGTACATCCCCGCCCGCACCTTGAGCGTGGCCACGATGCCGTCCTGGGGCGCGCGGAACTCGATGGTCTGCATCACCTTCCGTGTCCGCCGCAGCCGCTCGATCTGGTCCTCGGACACGCCCAGCGCGATGAGGCGCTCGCGCGAGGCGGCAAGCAGGATCTTGTTGCCGCTGCGCATGCCCTGCAGGTACTCCTCCTGGGCGTTGACCAGCGTGGGGGAATAGAGGGTATAGAGGAGCTGGCCCTTCCTGACCCGCTCGCCCTCGGACTCCACCAGCAGGCGCTCGATCCAGCCATCGGTGCGCGGATGCACGTGTACCAGCCGTGACTCGTCGTAGCGCACGTAGCCCACGGTCTCGATGAGCCGGCCCAGGCGGGCCCGTTCCACCACCGCGGTGCGGACGCCCAGGTTCTGGATCACGGCGGGTGAGATCCTGACTGAATTGTCTTCACCCTCCTCGTCGGCGTAGACCGGAATGAGGTCCATGCCCATCGGGGACTTGCCGGGCTTGTCGCGCCGGTAATTGGGATCCATGGGTGCAACCCAGTACAGGATCTTGCGTTCCTTCTTGCCCTCGGCCTGCTCGCCACCGGCCGCCTGGTCACCCGCCGGGGCCTGGGCGGCATCGTCGTCACTGCAGCCGGCCAGCACGGCGGCCAGGATCGCAGGAATGATCAGCTTGGTTGGATACTTCATGGCTTATTCTCCGCGGTCGGACTTCCCATCCTCGCCTGCCAGGTAGAGCAGGCGGGCCTGGGCCTTGATGTGATCCACGTGCAGGCGCACGTACTGCAGGCGGGTCTCCAGCTCGGTGATGCGCGCCCGCATGAGCTGGGTGAAGTCGCCGGTGTCGCTCTGGTAGGCATGGAGCGCGGCCGCGGCGTTCTCCGCCGCCTTGGGCACCAGATGGCGGGCGTAGTAGTCGACCCGTTCGGTCAGGCGGGTCCAGGCCGCGTAGTCGGCCTCGAGCATGCGCACCAGCTCGCGCCGGCGTTCCACCCGGGTGTCTGTCGCCGCATCCAGGCGCCGGCGGGCGGCCGCCACCCGCCGGTCCTGCCGGTTGCCGGTGAACAACGGCAGGTCGAGGCTCACCATGGCGCTGATGAAGTCGCTGCGCTCGGTGCCGTTGGGATTGCGCCCGTCACGAAAGCCGTAGGTCACGTCCAGCATCCACCCCGGACGATAGGCCTGGCGGGCCAGGGCCACGCTGTCCTCCGCCGCCGCCACGCGGGCATCGGCCACCTTCAGCACCGGGTGTTCCCCCAGGACCGCGGCGATGTCGGCCCGGGCCGGGGGCTCCGGGAGCGGCGGGATCTCGGGCGTCAGGGGCCGGCCGGCGTGCTCCCCGCCGATCCACTTGGCCAGCCGCGCCCGTTGCCGTTCACGCATGGTCTGGATCCGAATCTCGCGATCATCCAGCAATCCCAGCTCCAGCTGGGCCCGGGTGACGTCCTGCTGGTTCTGCCGACCAGCGGCATAGTGGGCCTGGGTGATGTTCACAAGCTGGCGGAACAGCTCCCGGCTCTCCCTGACCACCCGTTCGGCCGCGTCCCAGTAGAACGTCTCCAGCCAGTCGGCGCGCACGTCGCGACGCACCCGGCGGATGCGCTCGGCCACGGCGGCCTCGCGGGCGGCAGCCAGGCGGGCGGTGCGGCGGGAGCGGATGGCCAGGGTATCGCCCGGCGGAAACATCTGCTGCACCCCCACCTGGAGCTGGGTCATGGGTTCCTGGTCGAGATCGAAGGTGTCCACCGGAACACTCATGGCCCCCAGCTTCAGGCGCGGGTCCGGCAGGGTGCCGTCGGCCACTGCGGCCTCGCGCAGGGCACGGGCCTCGGCCTTCAGGGCCGCCAGCACCGCATCCCGCTCCAACGCCAGCCGCTCGGCCTCGGCCAGCGCCAGCGGCTCGGCCGCCTCGACGGAAATCAGCAACAGGGACAGAAAAATCCCTGCCATGGTTCTCTTGTGCATGTCTCTCACCTGTCAGTCCATAACAGACCGGTCGGGCACACCCCGAGGGTGCGCGCATTCACGGGAACCGGAATGGTTCCACGAATCAGGCGAGAATGGAAATGGGAGGGGGATTCAGTGGAACGGGCGGGATGTCCTTGCTCGAGGACTGGTAGATGAACACGGCGGACAAGACGATGGCAGCAAACGGTGCCGCTCCCCGACCCACCACGGCAGGAACCGACATGCCGCTGCACACGTCATGGCACAGCTCGCCGCAGGCCTCGCGCTCGTAGCAACAGGCCTCGTGCATGCCGCCGGCCTTCTCCGCCAGGCTCGCAGACACTTCCGCGCCCGGGGCACAGCCCTGCTGCACGGCTGCCGGCACCCGCTGCAGGGGGGACAGCAGCACCAGGCTCAGCACCAGCCACGAGAGGAGCGCACGGCGCCACCTGCCGTCCCGGCGGCCGGACTGGATGACTCGCCCCAAGAATGGCTCCTCGTCTCGTCGTTCGTGATACATCGGCATCATGGACCGGCGCACCCGCCGGGAGTTCCCCGGCGGGTGCATGGAATGGTACCGGTGCCGGGCCCCCGGAGGTTGATCCGGGTCAATTTCCCTGCACACCGCTGTTCATTTGCAGCCACGTCTGCCGGATTTCCTCCGGCCAGCGGGACTGGAACCAGGCGATGACGGCCTCGATCTCGGCCTCGCTCAGCTTGCCGCCCCAGGCCGGCATGTTGCCCCGGCCGTCGGGGCTGCCCTCGCGGATCACCCGCTTGAGGGTCTCCAGGTCATGGTGCCATGTGTGCCCCGTCCCGTCCAGCGGCGGCGGCGGCCAGCGGCCGTCCGGGCCACGGCGGGTCCACCGGGGGGCCCCCTCTCCACGCTCCCCGTGACAGCGGGCGCAGTGCCGGGCATAGATACGCCCGCCCTGGGCGATGAGCCCCGGCGAAGCGGGGATGGTCCAGGCTTCCCTGGCCGGGGATTCGGCTGCCTGGCGTGCCTCGCCCCGTGTCGTCTCCGCCGGCGGACCGGACTCGCCGCTGCACGCGGCGAGTCCGGCCAGGGCTGCCATCACCACCCACGCTGGATTAATGCCCGCCATGTCCACCTCCATGCCCGCCGCGAGTGCCCTGGGCACCGGCCTTTTCCCCCGGCCCGCGGGACCAGCCCTCGGGCTTGCCGCCGCACCGGGCCCACTCCTGATTGCTCAGCATGATGAGTCCCCGGCTGCCCTTGGCACAGCGTTCGGCCAGGCTGTCGTGCACGCTGGTGGGCTCCATGACATGGCGGCCGTCGAAACCGGTCTCGCGCGCGGCTCCGCTGGGGGGCAGCGCCGGCAGGGGGCGGAGCCCGCCGGAATCGCCCGGCGCCGCGTACCCTCCGTGCCCGTGATGAGCCGAATGGTCCGCCTGCTGCCCCGCCGCCGGGCCCGCGAACCCCGCCATGGCGGTGACAATGAAGACAAGGATGTTTCTGTTCATCGCTTTCACGCTCCCGTTTGTCGATTCATCCCGCGGGCTCCGGCCGCACCTTCCGGTGCCGGGCCCCAGCCCCCAGAACCCTATTTGATGTAGCCATGCTCCAGATTGAGGATGGAGTCACGCTCGCCGATGTTGTCGTTGAAGCGCGCCTCGAGGCTGAAGGCAATGCCCAGCTGCACCGTGGTGTCGCTGCCGCCGCCCAGGCCGGCATCGTAGTCGGTATAGCGCACCTGGCCCAGCAGGTCCACACCCTGGCCCAACCGGTACACGAAGCCCGGTGCGACACTCCACTGGGTGGCATCGGGAATGTCGGAATACTCCTTCCAGGCCACGGTCACCGCGCCCTGGTAGCGGGTCAGCAGGTGCGGCCGTGCCGTGTGCCGCAGTGACGCCACCACCGAGGTGTAGGCCGCCCGGGCCCGGTTGCTGACCGCATTGGCATTGCCGTGCGCGACGTCGGCAGCGGTGATGCCGTCGATGCCCTGGTTGCGGATGATCTGGACCGCCGCCGACCAGTTGGACTGGGGATTCATGTTGAGATTGAACTCGATACCGGCAATCACGGCACTCATCCATTCATCGCCGGCGCCCGTGGTCACCTTCTGCCGGTCCAGCATGATCCCGGCGTGGCGGATCCACTTCACGTACTGCAGGTCCTCGGGCTGCTCGTAGACGTAGCCCATCCCCCAGGTGTCGATGCCGTCGGGTCCGGCCACCGAGGGCCCGTTGCGGCGGGTGGCGCCCCAGACCCCCAGGCGCTGGATGCGGCGATCGATGAACCAGTCGAAGCTCACCAGCTCGCCGTAGCGCTGGTCGAACTCGATGTTGGACGAGGCATTGCCCACGTGGGTGTATTCCAGCAGGTCCTCGTCACGCAGGATGGGAAATTCTATCAGCAAGTTGCGAAGCTGCATGCGGCCGATGGCGGCGGCCTTGTCGCGGTCCCAGTAGAAGGCGTGGAACTGGTGAAACTCCACCTGGTCCTCGCTCTCCTTGAAGCCGAACACGGCGCCGGCAACGCCGTTCTCGTACAGCCGCTTGTCGAAACGCATCAGGATGGCCGAGTCCTCCACGTTGATCTCGGTCTCGTCGGCACCGCTGGAGTCGTGGTCCACGGCATCGAGCGTGGCCACCGACCGGCCGCCGACGGTGATGCGCGGCAGCACCTCCCGATCCACCTCCAGGGCAACCGCTGCCTCTGGCGCCAGAATGGCGAGGAGCGCAACCAGAAAAAGAGTCGGTTTCTGTGTCATCTCGGCATTCTCCCGGTTACTGATCCACGGACACGGACGGGACGTAGGTGGGCTCGAAGTCCTCGTAGGCGAGCACCGTGAGCATGCCTCCCGGATAGATCCCGTTGTTGCGGGCCTGGGTGGTCTTGTGGTCGTGGAAGGTCCAGAACCCCGGGTTGTCGCCGTAGATCATGATGTCGTAGGTCCCGCCGGGCTCCACGTGGATGGTGTTGAGCCGGCGCGGCTCCGGCAGGTCATTGCCGTCCTGGGCCACCCACCAGAAGTCATGCCCGTGCAGGTGCATGTGGTGGGACAGGCCCGAGGCGTTGATGAGCCGCACCCGGATCCATTCACCCTGGCGGATGCCGATGCGCTTGGTGGCGGGATAGGACTTGCCGTTGATGGCGAAGAAGTTCTGCCGCACCCGCACCCCGCTGGAACGGCTCTGCAGGTAGGGGGCGACGTACTCCCCGCTCTCCACCGCGCGCTTGAACTCGTCGTAGTCCTTGAAGAAACCGTGGGTCTTGTAGTCCAGCAGCCCCTTGGACATGAGCAGGTTGACCTCCTTCATGCCCTCCAGCAGGCCGTTCATCTCCTCCCGCGCAAAGTCGATGTCCCAGGCCTCCAGCATCAGGGTGTAGTCGCGGGTGTAGGGAAACCGCTCCTTGAGCGGCTCCTCCTTGCGGTGGACGATGAAGGCGCCGTGCATGGCCGTCGCCGCATGCAGCGGGGTGCTCCAGTGGCAGTGATACCACCGGGTGCCGGCCGGCTTGGCCTGGAAGCGGTAAACGAAGGTCTGGCCCGGGTGCACCGGGTCCTGGGTGATCATGGGCACGCCGTCCATGGTGTAGGGCAGGGTGATGCCGTGCCAGTGAATGGTGTGCATCTCTTCCGTGTTGTTGGTGAAGTTGACCTTGATCCAGTCGCCCTCGGTGACGTGGAACTCGGGTCCCGGAACCTGGCCATTGAAGGCGAACATGTGCAGGCGGATTCCGGGCAGGATCTCGTGCTGGACGATGCGCACGTCGATGTCGAAGACCTTGTAGTCCACCTCGTCGTCGGACGGCGCCCCCGGCGGCTCGATGATGCCGCCCATCATGTGACCGGAGTGGTCCTTCGTGAACATCATGCTGCCGTACCGATCCATCCGGTGGCCGGCGTGCGCCCCCATGGCGTGCCTGGAGTGATCCATGCCCTCGGCCGCCTGGGTGATGCGGCTGCCTGCGGCCAGGGCCGCCCCGCCGGTGACGGCCAGCGCATTCTGCAGGAACCGGCGCCGGTGGATGTCAGTGGCCTCGCTGCCCTCGGGCTGTCGCTCCGGGGCCGCGGGCGGCTGCTTGCGTTGGGTCATGTCTGGTCCTCCAGCAAAGTTCGGATACACGGCGAACGAAAAGCCTCGACAGCCGGCAGGACCGGACCCCGGACACGCCCCCGCAACGGCGGGGAATGGGACAAGCGTCCCCGCGAGGCATCGGCCCGGGTGGACCTGCCGGACTCAGGAAAGGCGGTGGCGGGGGGGACGCAGGGGCGGAGGGAACGGTGGCGCGGAGAGCAGGACAGCGGAGCGGACCGACAGGGTACCTGCAACGGACGCCGGTACACCACGCTGTGGCGAAAGCGCCGCGCCCTGGCCCCCCACCGGACACTGGAGGCAGTCCTGGCAGTGGTGGCAGTCGCGGTGGCCGCAACAGCGCTCCGGGCTTTCGTGCCCGGCACAGTGCCCGGCCACCGTCATGTCGTCCGCCGGGATCGCCACGGCGGGCACCGCCGGCACGCCGCCCGGCAGCAAGACGGCGAGCAACAGGCACAGCACCTGGCGCTGGATCGGACGCAACGGCGGCCTCCTGTGGTGCACGGACAACCCCTCGACGCAGACCGAGTCTACTGCAAGGCCGCGCCGTGTCCAAGCGGCCCCGGCTTCCCGCGGTGCCAAAATGGGCCGGTTGCGGAAAATCAATCGGTTATATCGCCCGGGCGGCGGCCCGGCCCGGCATCGCGGGCCGGGGCCCCATGGATTTTCCTATACTGTTCATATGGATACGCTGAACCTGGACCGGCCCGACCTGTACCTCTCGCGCGAGCTTTCGCTGGTGGAGTTCAACCACCGGGTGCTGGCCCGGGCCAGGGACCCGGCCGTGCCGCTGCTGGAGCGCCTGCGCTACCTGTGCATCTCCTCCACCAACCTCGACGAGCTGTTCGAGATCCGGGTCGCCGGCCTCAAGCAGAAGGTGGCCATGGGCTCGGTGCAGGCCGGGCCCGAGAACATGACCCCGCAGGAGACGCTCAAGGCCCTGAGCAGACGCTGCCATGCCCTGGTGGACGAGCAGTACCGGGTGCTCAACGAGGAGCTGCTGCCGGCCCTGGCCAGGGAGCGGATCCGCTTCATCCGCCGCAGCGAATGGAGCAGGGCCCAGGAACGCTGGCTGCGGCAGTTCTTCCTCCACGAGCTGCTGCCGGTGCTCAGCCCCATGGGCCTGGATCCGGCACACCCCTTTCCCCGCATCCTCAACAAGAGCCTCAACTTCATCGTTTCGCTCCGCGGTACCGACGCCTTCGGCCGCTCCGGCGGCATGGCCGTGGTGCAGGCGCCCCGGGCCCTGCCCCGGCTCATCCGCCTGCCGGCGGAGGAGACCGGCAGCGGGCCCTGGGACTTCGTGTTCCTGTCCTCGGTGATCCACGCCTACAGCGCCGACCTGTTCCCGGGCATGGAGGTGGCGGGCTGCTACCAGTTCCGGGTCACGCGCAACTCCGACCTGTTCGTGGACGAGGAGGAGGTGGACGACCTGTTGCGGGCGCTGGAGGGTGAGCTGCCGTCGCGCCGCTACGGCGATGCCGTGCGGCTGGAGGTGGCGGACAACTGCCCGGCGGACATTGCCGCCTTCCTGGCCCAGCAGTTCCGGCTGGAGCCGGAGGACGTCTACCAGGTCAACGGCCCGGTGAACCTCAACCGCCTGCAGGCCATCGTCGACCTGGTGGACCGGCCGGATCTCAAGTTCCCGCCCTTCACCCCGCACCTGCCCACCGAGCTGAGCCACGTGGGCGACATCTTCGAGGCCATCCGCGCCCGCGACATCCTGCTGCACCATCCCTTCGAGTCCTTCGCCCCGGTGGTGGACTTCCTGCGCCAGGCGGCACAGGACAGGAAGGTGCTGGCCATCAAGATGACCCTCTACCGCACCGGACCGGAATCGGTGATCGTGGACACCCTGGCCGCCGCCGCCCGTGCCGGCAAGGAGGTCACGGTGGTGGTGGAGCTGCGCGCCCGCTTCGACGAGGAAGCCAACATCGCCCTGGCCAACAAGCTGCAGGAGGCCGGTGCCCATGTCATGTACGGGGTGGTGGGATACAAGACCCACGCCAAGATGGCCCTGGTGGTGCGGCGCGAGGCCGACGGCCTGCGCCACTATGTGCACCTGGGCACCGGCAATTACCACGCCCGTACCGCGCGCCTGTACACCGATTACGGCCTGCTCACCTGCGATCCGGCGCTGGGCGAAGACGTGCACAACGTGTTCCTGGAGCTCACCAGCCTGGGGCGGGTCAAGCGGCTCAACAAGGTGCTGCAGTCCCCCTTCACGCTCCACGGCACGCTGCTGGAGAAGATCGGACGCGAGGCCGACCACGCCCGTGCCGGCCGCCCGGCCCGCATCATCGTCAAGGTCAACGCACTGGTGGAAAAGGAAAGCATCCAGGCCCTGTACCGGGCGGCACAGGCCGGCGTGCACATCGACCTCATCGTGCGCGGTGCCTGCGCCCTGCGCCCCGGCGTGCCCGGGGTGTCGGAGAACATCACCGTGCGTTCCGTCGTCGGCCGCTTTCTGGAGCACACCCGGGTCTACTGTTTCGAGAACGGCGGCGAGCCCGAGGTTTATGCGGCCAGCGCCGACTGGATGGAGCGCAACTTTTTCCGCCGGGTGGAAGTGGCCTTTCCCATCGGGGACCCGGCCCTGCGCCGGCGGGTGCTGGACGACCTGGCGCTGTACCTGGCCGACAACACCCAGGCCTGGATCCTGCAGGCCGACGGCAGCTACCGGCGCCTGCAGCCGGCGCCGGACGAGGCCCCCGTCAGCGCCCAGCAGGCCCTCCTGGAACGACTCACCCGCCGGACCCCGTAGCCGGGTGCCTGGACGTTCGCGCCAAAAAAGAACTTCAACGCAAAGACGCAGAGACGCAAAGGACGCAGAGATTCTTGTTGAATCGAAATCAGATCAGCCGCATGGGGTGTGGTGGCGAAACCGCCGTACCCTGCGCCCTTCTGTCCTCTGTTTTCTGCCTTCTGCCCTCTGAACGGGGGCCGCTCCTACGCCCGTTCTGACCTCTGTCTTCTGTCATCTGTCCTCTGAACGGGGCCACTCCTGCACCAAAAGGTTCCTCTCGCGAATCGGTGCACGGAGAAGCGGTTGAATAGTTGAAAAGCATGAGTCTCATCAGGTACTTAGGAAGCGCGAACTTATCTGAGCACCTGAGAGGAGACCCATGCTTGTTGAAAGTT
>JALUTW010000105.1 GCA_027021685.1 Chromatiales bacterium
GGCGGCAAGAGCGTCGAGGAGGCGCGCAAGGAGCTGGTGGCCAAGATCGGCGAGAACATCAGTGTTCGCCGCTTCGCCGTCGTGGAGGCCGATGGACCGTTGGGGCTCTATCTGCACGGGCAGCGCATCGGCGTGGCGGTGGCGCTGGAAGGGGGCGACGAGGTCCTGGCCCGCGACCTGGCCATGCACGTGGCCGCCAGCCGGCCCTTGTGCATCTCCGCGGACGAGCTGCCGGCCGAGGTTCTGGAAAAGGAGCGCGAGATCTTCACCGCCCAGGCCCGGGAGAGCGGCAAGCCCGCCGAGATCGTCGAAAAGATGGTGGAGGGCAAGCTCAAGAAGTTCATCAAGGAAGTGACCCTGCTGGGCCAGCCCTTCGTCAAGGACCCGGATCAGACCGTGGAGCAGCTGCTCAAGGGCGCCGGGGCGAAGGTGGTGCGGATGGTCCGGCTCGAGGTGGGCGAGGGTATCGAGAAGAAGCAGGAGAACTTCGCCGACGAGGTGATGGCGCAGGTCAAGGGCGGCTGAGGCACGGACCCGGTCATGGTGCGCTACCGCCGCATCCTGCTCAAGCTGTCGGGGGAGGCCCTCATGGGGGGGCAGGCCTTCGGCATCGACCCGGAGGTGCTGCAGTACATCGGGGCGGAGCTGGAGCCGGTGGTCCAGGCCGGGGTCCAGGTGGGGCTGGTGATCGGTGGCGGCAACATCTTCCGCGGCATCAGCCTGGCCGCCGGGGGGATGAACCGGGCCGCCGGGGACGACATGGGCATGCTGGCCACGGTCATCAACGCCCTGGCCCTGCAGGAGGCCCTGGAGCGGCGCGGCCTGGCGGTGCGCGTGATGTCGGCCCTGGCGGTGGCCGGGGTGTGCGAACCCTATTCCCGGCGCGAGGCGGTGGCCCACCTGGAACAGGGCAGGGTCGTGATCTTCGCCGCCGGCACCGGCAATCCCTTCTTCACCACCGATACCGCCGCCACCCTGCGCGGCATCGAGGTGGGGGCCGAGCTGGTGCTCAAGGGGACCAAGGTGGACGGGGTGTACTCGGCCGATCCGGTGCAGGATCCTGAAGCCGTCAAGTATGATCGGTTGACCTACGACGAGGTGATCGAGCGGCGGCTTGCGGTCATGGACACCACGGCCATCGTCATGTGCCGGGACCACGGCATGCCCCTGCGGGTGTTCGACATGAACCATCAGGGTGCGCTGCTGGACATCGTCAACGGCATCGAACACGGGACTCTGGTGACGGAGGCCTGGTAGGGGAGACAGGGCGATGATAGAAGACCTCAAGAAAGACGCCGCCACCCGCATGAAGAAGAGCGTGGAATCGCTGCGCTCGGAGCTGACCAGGCTGCGCACCGGGCGCGCACATACCAGCCTGCTGGATCACATCACCGTGGAGTACTACGGCTCGCAGGTGCCGCTGAACCAGGTGGCCAACGTCAACGTGGCCGATCCGCGTACGCTGTCGGTGACGCCGTGGGAGAAGCAGATGGTCCCGGTGGTGGAGAAGGCCATCGCCAACTCGGACCTCGGGCTCAATCCGGTCACCGCGGGCAACGTCATCCGCGTGCCGCTGCCGCCGCTGACCGAGGAACGCCGCAAGGACATGATCCGCATCGTGCGCCAGGAGGGCGAGGGGGCGCGGGTGGCCATCCGCAATATCCGGCGCGATGTCATCAGTGACCTCAAGGCCCTGCTCAAGGAAAAGGAGATCACCGAGGACGAGGAGCGCCGGGCGGAGGAGGAGATCCAGAAGATCACGGACAAGTACATCGCGGAGGTGGACGAGCTGCTCAAGGCCAAGGAAAAGGATCTCATGGAAATCTGAGCGGGCGGCCGCGGCACGGCACCGCATCACCTTCCCGGGTCCATCCATTCAACAGCGCGCCCGAGTCATGAACGCACATCACCAACCAGAAGGGATGCTGACCCCCGGCGGGGTGCCGCGCCATGTCGCCATCATCATGGACGGCAACGGGCGTTGGGCGCAGCAGCGGCACATGCCCCGTTACGCGGGCCATCGCGCCGGCGTGGGCGCGGTGCGCCGGACGGTGGAGGCCTGCGGCCGCAAGGGTGTGCAGGTGTTGACCCTGTTTGCCTTTTCCAGCGAGAACTGGCGCCGGCCGCGCAAGGAGGTGGGGACCCTGATGGATCTCTTCCTCAATGCATTGGGCAGTGAGGCGGAGAAGCTCCATCGCAACAACGTCCGGCTGGAAGTCATCGGCGATCGCACGGCCTTTGCAGATGCGTTGCAGGCCAGGATCACCGAGGTGGAGACGCTGACGGCCGGCAACACCGGCCTGCACCTGGTCATCGCGGCCAATTACGGCGGGCGCTGGGACATCACCCAGGCGGCCCGGCGGCTGGGGGAGAAGGTGGCTGCCGGCGTGCTGGCACCGGATGCCATCGATGAGAAGGCATTGCAAGGGGAGCTGTGCCTGGGGCGGCTGCCGGAACCAGACCTGTTCATTCGCACCGGCGGTGAGGAGCGGATCAGCAATTTCCTGCTGTGGCAGCTGGCGTACACCGAGCTCTATTTCACCGAGGTCCTGTGGCCGGACTTCGACGAGGCGGAGCTGGATGCCGCCTTGGCCGCCTACCGGTGCCGGCAGCGCCGGTTTGGTTGCACGGGGGAACAGGTGGAGCGCCTGCGCAATGCTTAGGCAGCGCATCCTCACCGCCCTGGTGCTGCTGCCACTGGTCATCGGGATCATCTTCTCCCCACCCGCTGTCTTCGCCACCACCGCCGCCGCCGCCCTGCTGGTGGGGGCCTGGGAGTGGGCCCGCATGGCGGGTCTGGCCGGGGCGGCGGCCCGGACCGCCTACCTCCTGCTGGCGGCCCTGGTACTGGCCTTCCTGTGGGGGCTCCGGTGGCAGGGGGCGTGGACCTTCCTGTACGGGTTTCTCATCGGTGCCAGCGGATGGTGGGTGGGCAACGGGCTGTGGCTGGCCTGGCTGGAACACCGGGCACATCTGCCGCCCGCCCACCGCCTGCGAGACGCCGGTGCCGGCCTGCTGGTGGTGGGGGCGCCGTACGCCGCCCTGCTCGTCCTGCACCAGGGGGAACGATTGGGACCGGCCTGGGTCCTGTTCCTCATGCTCCTGCTGTGGACCGCGGACACCGCTGCCTATTTCACCGGCCGGGCCCTGGGACGGCACCGGCTGGCGCTGCACATCAGCCCGGGCAAGACCTGGGAGGGCGTCGCGGGCGGGCTGGCCGGCAGCGCCCTGGCCGGGTGGCTGGGCGCGGTCTGGTTCGGCCTCGCGGGGTCGCAGCGGGGATGGTTCATCGCCGTGTGCCTGGCCACCGCGGCCTGGTCGGTGGTGGGGGACCTGTACGAGAGCCGGATCAAGCGCAGCGCCGGGATGAAGGACAGCGGCCGCCTGCTGCCGGGCCACGGTGGACTGATGGACCGCATCGACAGCCTCACTGCCGCCGCACCTGCCTTCGTCACCGGTCTGTGGTTCATGGGGCGGGTGGCATGAAAGGGATCACGGTACTGGGCGCCACGGGCTCCATTGGCCTCAACACCCTGGACGTGGTGGCCCGGCACGGCGGTCGCTTCCGCGTGGTGGCGCTCACCGCCAACACCCGGTGGGAGCGACTGCTGGAACAGTGCCGCCGCTGGCGGCCCGAGCTGGCGGTGCTGCGCGAACCCGGCGGTGCCGCCCGGCTGGAAGAGGCCCTGCGCCGGGAGGGCCTCCCGACCCGGGTCGCCACGGGCGAGGCCGGGCTGGTGGAGGCCGCCGCCCATCCCGAGGCCCATTATGTCATGGCCGCCATCGTGGGCGGGGCGGGGCTGCAGGCGACCCTGGCCGCGGCCCGGGCCGGCAAGCGGGTCCTGCTGGCCAACAAGGAAGCGCTGGTGATGGCCGGCGCCCTGTTCATGGATACGGTGCGCGATGCCGGCGCCGAGCTGCTGCCCATCGACAGCGAGCACAACGCCATTTTCCAGTGCATGCCCGAGGGCTTCCGCGCCGGCGAGCGCCCTGCGGGGGTGGAGCAGGTGTTGCTGACTGCATCGGGCGGCCCGTTCCGGACCCTGTCCCCCGAAGCCATGGCGCGGGTGACGCCGGACCAGGCCTGCGCCCATCCCAACTGGGACATGGGGCGCAAGATCTCCGTGGACTCGGCCACCATGATGAACAAGGGGCTGGAGATCATCGAGGCCCGGTGGTTGTTCGGGCTCTCCCTGGAGCAGGTGCAGGTGGTGGTGCACCCGCAGAGCGTGGTCCATTCCCTGGTGCAGTACACCGACGGCTCGGTGCTGGCCCAGCTGGGCCAGCCGGACATGCGCACCCCCATCGCCCATGCCCTGGCCTGGCCCGAGCGCATGCCTTCGGGCGTGGCCCCGCTGGACCTGTTTCGCGTGGGGCGACTGGAGTTCGAACCGCCCGACCCGGAACGGTTTCCATGCCTGCGCCTGGCCGTGGAGGCCGCGCGCCGGGGCGGCAATGCCACCATTGGGCTCAATGCGGCCAACGAAGTGGCGGTGGCGGAGTTTCTGGCGGGCCGCATTCCGTTTCCGGCCATTCCCGCCATCATCGAGGAGGTCATGGCGCAGGCGCCGGCCGGTGACCCCCGCACCCTGGACGAGATCCTGGCGGCCGACGCCCGGGCCCGGAGCGAGGCGGCGGCCCGGGCAGCGATCATGGCGGAGCAGCGCAACCATGCTTGATTTCCTGTTCATGCTTCTGGCCTTCCTGGTGGCCATCACCGTGCTCATCGCAGTGCACGAGTTCGGTCATTTCTGGGTGGCCCGCCGCCTGGGGGTCAAGGTGCTGCGTTACTCCATCGGTTTCGGCCGCGCCCTGTGGCGCCGTACCGGCACCGACGGCACCGAGTACGTCATCGCCGCCATTCCCCTGGGTGGCTACGTCAAGATGCTGGACGAGAGGGAAGGACCGGTGCCCGAGGGAGAACGGCACCGTGCCTTCAACCGCCAGCCGCTGGCCACGCGCGCGGCGGTGGTCCTGGCCGGGCCGGCGTTCAATTTTCTGTTCGCCATCGTGGCCTACTGGCTTTGGTTCATCCTGGGCGTGACCGGCATGAAGCCGGTGGTGGGAGAGGTGGCCCCGGGGACGCCGGCATCGGTCCTGGAGCCGGGCAGCGAGATCGTGGCCGTGGCCGGCGAGCCCACCCCCATCTGGCCGGCGGTGGTCCAGGCGGTGCTGCCGGCCGTCGTCAGCGGCCGGTCCCTGACGGTGACGGTGCGTGACTCCGCCGGGCAGACCCGTGACGTGGTCCTCGATCTCTCCACGGTGGATCCGGATGCCGCCACCGGCAACCTGTTCAAAGCCCTGGGCCTGACCCCCTGGCGACCCAAGGGCCCGCCGCAGGTGGTCCAGGTGGTGCCCGGGTCGCCCGCGCAGCGGGCCGGCTTCCAGGTCGGCGATCGCATTCTGGCAGTGAACGGTACTGCCATCGAAGCACCTGGGGAGCTGGTGGACTATGTGCGATCCCACGGCGATACCCGGCTGATGATCGAGGTCCGGCGCGGCGGGGAGACGCTGACCCTCGCGGTACGCCCCGAGCTCCGGGAGACCCCCGAGGGTCCGGTACCCCGCATCGGGCTGGCCACCGCCCCGGGGACGGAGATCCCGGAAGAGATGCTGGCCACCTACCGCTACTCCCTCTGGGCGGGGGCGCGCAAGGCCCTGACCCAGACCTGGGACAACAGCGTGTTCGTCCTCAAGGTACTGGGCAAGATCGTCACCGGCACCGTATCGGCCCGCAACCTCAGCGGGCCCATCAGCATCGCCCAGTATGCCGGGCAATCGGCCAGTGCGGGCCTGGCCTGGTACCTGAACTTTCTCGCCATCGTCAGCATCAGCCTGGGGGTCATCAACCTGCTGCCCATTCCGGTGCTCGATGGCGGGCACCTGTTTTACTACGCCATCGAGCTGGTGCGCGGGCGGCCGGTGTCGGAGGCCTTCGAGGCCGTCGCCCAGCGTGTCGGCATCCTCATCATCGCACTGCTCATGGGCCTGGCGTTCTACAACGATATTGCACGGTTGCTTGGTTGATGTCGGTTGTTCACCGCCACGTTGTTCCCGGCCTGCTGGCGCTTTTCGTATTCCTGGCCCCTGTGCGCACGTGGGCCTTTACTCCCTTCGTGGTCAAGGACATCCGCCTCGAAGGATTGCAGCGCATCGAGGTGGGGACGGTGTTCAATTACCTGCCCATCAAGGTGGGTGATCGAATCGATGAGCACCTGACTGCCCAGGCCATCCGGGCGCTGTACAAGACCGGCTTTTTCAAGGACGTCCGCCTGGAGCGCGAGGGCGATGTCCTGGTGATCTCGGTACGCGAACGCCCGGCCATTGCTTCGGTGTCGTTCACCGGCAACGACGAGATTTCCAGTGACCAGCTCGGCGAGGCGCTCAGGCAGATTGGGCTCGCGGAAGGCCGCATCCTCGATCGGTCCCTGCTCGACAAGGTGCAGCAGGAACTGCAGCGGCAGTATTACAGCCTGGGCAAATACGCGGTGCGTATCGAAACCGAGGTCAAGCCGCTGGTGCGCAACCGGGTCGATGTGAAGATAAAGATTGCGGAA
The DNA here is from genome assembly GCA_027021685.1 of Chromatiales bacterium. Classification (GTDB taxonomy): domain Bacteria; phylum Pseudomonadota; class Gammaproteobacteria; order CAMYNG01; family CAMYNG01; genus JALUTW01. Next base: position 6,558 of record JALUTW010000105.1, read on the forward strand.
GGAGAAACCGCCGAGATCCGCCAGGTCATCATCGTGGGCAACCGTCACTTCAGTGACTCGGACCTGCTCAAGCGCCTGGAGCTGGCCGATGTCGGGTTCTTCGGCGGGAGGGAAAGCTACTCCAGGCAGGTCCTGTCGGCGGACCTCGAGAAGCTCCGCAGTTTCTACCTGGATCGGGGCTTCATCAACTTTTCCATCGACTCCACACAGGTGGCGCTGACACCCGACAAGGAGGATGTGTATGTCACGATCAACATTACCGAAGGAGAACGGTACACCGTCAGCGGGGTGAAGCTTGCCGGCGAGCTGGTGTTCCCGCGCAAGGAGATGGAGGGCCTGCTCAAGGTCAGGGCGGGGGACGTGTTTTCCCGCTCGGCCATCGAGGCCACGCGCAAGGGCATTTCCGACCGGTTGGCCGAGATCGGCTACGCCTTTGCCAATGTCAATGTCATTCCCGATGTGGACGATGCCGCACGCACGGTGGACCTGACCGTGTTCGTCGATCCCGGCCGCCGGGTGTACGTGCGCCGGGTCAACATCAAGGGTAACCGCAAGACGCGGGACGAGGTCATCCGCCGGGAGCTGCGGCAGCTGGAGGGGGCCTGGATGTCCACCAGGCTGATTGCGGATTCCCGCACCCGGCTGGATCGCCTTGGCTTCTTCGAGAACGTCGCGGTGGAAACCCCCGCGGTCCCGGGAACCAACGATTTGGTCGATGTCGATTTCACCGTCACCGAGCGGCCCACCGGGTCGCTGTCCGCCGGGCTTGGTTTTTCGGACACGCAGGGATTCCTGGTCAATTTCTCGCTCACCCAGGCCAATTTCGCCGGCACCGGCAAACGGGTGGCCATTGAGGTCAACAACAGTGAAGTGAGCGAGATTTACAGCTTCAGTTATCGCAATCCCTATTACACAGAGGAAGGCATCAGCCGTGGTTTCCGTATCTATTATCGGACCGTGGATGCCGCCCAGGCCAACATCAGCAACTATGCCACCAACAGTTACGGGGTGTCCTTGAATTACGGCATCCCGCTGTCCGAAACGCAGCGGGTGGGCGTCGGGTTCGGATTCGAGAACACGGAGCTGGTGACGGGAACGGCCACTGCACAGGAGATCCTGGATTTCATCGCCCAGGAAGGGGACCGGTTCGACACCCTTTCCATCGACCTGAACTGGACCCGGGATACACGCAACCGTGCCATCTTTGCGGACCGTGGCAGCCGCAGCACGGCCTCGCTGGAAGTGGCCGCGCCGGGCGGGGAGTTGCAGTATTACCGGGTCAACCTGAGCCATGTGCATTACGTGCCCATCACCGACGAGATTCCATTGATGCTGCGCCTGGATCTGGGCTACGGCGATGCCTATGGCGATACATCGCAGTTGCCGCCGTTCAAGAATTACTTCGCCGGGGGCAGCCGCAGCGTGCGGGGATACGAGCCGCTCTCGCTGGGCGGGCCCAATACCCGGGACAGCAACGGCGACCCCCTGGGCGGGGTGGCCCGCATCGTGGGCAACATGGAGTTGATTTTTCCCAACCCGTTTGCCGAAAATAGCAAATCCGTGCGATTCAGCCTGTTCGTGGATGGCGGCTGGGTCTACGCGGCCGAGGACCCCATCGATCTGGGGGAGATGCGCTACTCGGCGGGGGTGGCGGCCATATGGCTGACGCCCATCGGGGCGTTGCGGTTCAGCCTTGCCACTCCGCTCAACGACCAGCCGGGGGACCGGACCCAGTCGTTCCAGTTCACGCTGGGAACGCCATTCTAGGCAGGAGGAGGGCTGTGAGGAAGATTCTGGGACGTTGGCTGCTGCCTGTCTTGTGCCTTGCCGGGGGCCCGGCCCTGGCCGCGGGCGCCGGGCTGAAGATCGGGTTCGTCGATACGGCACGGGTCCTCAAGGAGGCCCCGCAGGCGGAGGCTGCACGGAAGCGGCTGGAGCGTGACTTCGCGCCCCGGGAAAAGAAGATCCTGGAGATGCAGAAGAAGCTCCGTGAGATGGAAGACAAGCTGGCCCAGAGCGGGGCCTTCATGAGCGATGCGCAGCGGCAGAAGCAGCATCGCCGGATCAAGAGCCAGCAGCGTGAGATCAAGCGGGCCAAGGAAGAGTTCAACGAGGACCTCAATCTGCGCCGCAATGAAGAGCTGCACAAGCTGCAGAAGCTGATCTACGAGGCGATCGTCGCCCTGGCGCGGGAGGAGAAGTTCGACGCCATCCTGGGAGAGACCATTTATGCGAGCAAGCGGGTGGATGTCACCGACCGCGTCCTGCAAAGGCTGCGGCAGGACTTTCGCAAACAGGGCTCGAAAGCCGATGGAGGCAGCCGCTGACTTCGAAACCAGGAATGGAAGGCCGGCTGCTCGGTGAGCTCGCCCGGCTCGTCGAAGGAGAACTCCGGGGAGACGAAAACCGTCGCATCACCGGAGTCGGGACGTTGACCGGTGCAGGGCCGGAGGATGTGGCGTTTCTGGCCAACCCCCGCTACCGGGGCCAGCTCTCCCGGACTGCGGCCGCTGCCGTTGTGCTGGCACCAGCGGATGCCGACGCCTGCCCCGTGGACGCCATCGTGGTGTCCAATCCGTATCTGGCCTACGCGCGCATTTCCCGGGCGCTGACGCCGGGTGAGCCATGGGTCCCTGGCAGGGCGCCGGGGGCGCAGGTGGCGGAGGATGCCGAGGTGGATCCCAGCGCCCGGGTCGAGGCCAATGCCGTCGTCGAAAGCGGTGCCCGTATCGGTGCCCGCACGCGCATCGGACCCGGAGCGGTCATCGGCAGGGGAGTGGTCATCGGCTCCGAGACGGTGATCCACGCCAATGTCGTGATTGCCGGCGGTTGCCGCGTGGGCAGCCGGGTCATCCTCCACCCCGGGGTCGTCATCGGGGCGGACGGGTTCGGACTGGCCCATGCCGGCGATCATTGGGAGAAGGTGCCGCAGAGGGGAGCGGTGGTCATCGAAGACGATGTGGAGGTGGGGGCCAATACCACCATCGATCGCGGTGCTGTCGATGACACGGTGATTGAGGCCGGGGTCAAACTGGACAACCTGATCCAGGTGGGCCACAACGTGCGTATCGGTGCACACACGGCGATTGCGGCATGTACGGCCATTGCCGGGAGTGTACGGATCGGCAGGCACTGCGTCATTGGCGGTGCGGTGGCCATTGCAGGGCATCTGGAGATCGCCGACCGTGTTACGATTACGGGGATGTCAATGGTGAGTCATTCCATTCGCGAGCCCGGAACGTACTCGTCCGGCCTCCCCCTGGACGACAATCACAACTGGCGCCGCAACGCGGCGCGATTTCGACAACTGGACGAGCTGGCAAGGCGCCTCAGGGCGCTGGAGCGGCGGCTACGGACGCCCGATACAGAGGAACGCTGAATTGAGCACACTGGACATCAACGAGATTCTTGCTCACCTGCCGCATCGATATCCGTTTCTTCTCATCGACCGGGTCACGGAGTGCGAGCCGGGGAAGCACCTGGTGGGCTACAAGAACGTGACCTACAACGAACCTTACTTCATCGGGCATTTCCCGCAGCGGCCCATCATGCCGGGCGTGCTGATCATCGAGGCGCTGGCCCAGGCCACCGGCATCCTCGCCTTTCGTACTGCGGAGGAGCGGCCGGAGGACGATTCCCTGTATTACCTCGTGGGCGTGGATCAGGCGCGCTTCAAGCGGCCGGTGGGTCCGGGTGACCAGTTGTGGCTGGAGATCGAGGTGCTCAAAACGGTTCGTGGGGTGTGGAAATTCAATGGCAGCGCCCGTGTCGATGACGAAGCGGTGGCCACGGCGGTACTCATGTGCGCCAAGCGGGATGCCTAGTGGGCCATATCCGGCAAGGAAAAACTGGAAGGGGAATGCCGTGTCCGGAGTGGCGGCAGGCCGGGCGGGCGTCGCCGTGGGACCGCATCGCAGCCCGCGCGGAACGTTGAGAGAGGGGCCGGATCCGGCGACGCATGACCATCCATCCCACCGCCATCATTGATCCCGATGCCGTCCTTGGAGACGGGGTGGAAGTCGGTCCTTATTCCATCATCGGCCCCGGGGTCGAAATCGGTCCGGGCACCTGGATTGGACCACACGTGGTGATCAACGGCCCGACCCGGATCGGCAGGGACAACCGGATCTTCCAGTTCGCCTCCATCGGCGAGATCCCGCAGGACAAGAAGTTCCATGGAGAGGACAGTCTGCTGGAAATCGGCGATCGCAATACCATCAGGGAGTATGCCACCATCAACCGGGGCACCGCCGAGGGGGGCGGTGTCACCCGCATCGGCAGCGACAACTGGCTCATGGCCTACATTCATGTCGCGCATGACTGCGAGGTGGGTGATTACACCATCATGGCCAATGCCGCGTCGCTGGCCGGACACGCCCGGCTGGAGGATCATGCCATTCTCGGCGGCTTTACCCTGGTGCACCAGTTTTGTGCCATCGGGGCCTATGCCTTTACCGCCATGGGCTCGGCCATTGCCAAGGACGTGCCGCCCTTCGTGACCGTGGCCGGCAACCCGGCGACCCCGCGCGGCGTCAACGTGGAAGGGCTGCGCCGGCACGGGTTTTCCCAGGACAGGCTGCAGGGCGTGCGGGAGCTGTACCGGCTGCTGTACCGCTCGGGCCTGGGACTCGACGAGGCCCGGGCCAGGATCGAGGACATGCAGGGCGGAAACGAGGACGCGGCGCGAATGGCGGAGTTTCTCCGCCGCAGCCGGCGCAGTATCGTGCGCTGAAGCGAACTCTCCGACACAAGGGACACGGTGACGGTAAAGGGCGCGCTGGTTCCCGCGTGTCGTTACCGGTTCTGCGCCAGGGTGCTGGCCGTCGGGCCTCGTTCCGCCCGGCCCGGCCTGCAATCGCCGCAGTCCGGGACCCGTCCCGGAATTCCGCGCGCGTCGTGTCGTGAGTTCACGCCCGTGTCGGCCGGTGGCGCGGCCTTGGGGAATCCTGACACGGGTTCGGCACCGATATCCATTGCTCCCTCAGCGCTCGCCTGCCGTGGCCTTTGCGTCTTTGCGCCCTTGTGCCGAGGCCGGGCGGGCCAGCATTTCCAGCACCACATTCTCGATGCGATCGGCCTCGTCCGGGGTGCCGAGGCGATCTTTCAGGGTGCCCAGCTCGCGGCGCATGCGTTCGGCCTCCGCCGGGTCATCCAGGATGCGGTCCAGCTCCGCGGCCAGGCGCGCCGGAGTGGCCTCGTCCTGCAGCAGCTCCGGGACCACCCGCCGGCCGGCGACGATGTTGCACAGCCCGATGTGCTCCAGGTGCACCAGGTGGCGCAGGAGGCCGTAGCTGAGAGGCGCAATGCGGTAGACGATGACCATGGGGACCTGGTGCAGCCCGATCTCCAGGGTGGCGGTGCCGGATGCGGTTGCGATGAGATCGCAGGCGGCGATGGCCTCGCCGCTGCCGCCGTCCGTGAGTGTCAGGGGAATCGGTGGTCCCTGGCGGGTGTAGGTCTCGATGTCACTGCGCCGAAGTGTCGGTGCCACGGGCAACAGGAACTGCAGCCCGGGCCGGTGCGCATGCAGGCGCCGGGCGGTGTCGAGCAGCAACGGCATGAGCCGGTGCAGCTCGCTGTGCCGGCTCCCGGGAAAGAGGCCGACGACGGTGGCATCGGCCGGCAGATCCAGGCGGCGGCGCGCCGAGGCGCGATCGGGCCGGGGGACGGCGTGCTCCAGGAGCGGGTGGCCCACGAACCGGGCCTGGACGCCGTGGCGCCGGTAGAACTCCTGCTCGAAGGGAAAGACCACGGCCATCAGGTCCACGTCCTGCCGGATCCGGCGAACCCGGTAGCGGCGCCAGGCCCAGACCTGGGGACTGATGTAATAGAGCACCGGAATGCCCAGTTCACGGGCGGTCCGGGCCAGGCGCAGGTTGAACTCGGGATAGTCCACGAGGATCAGGAGATCCGGGCGCTCCTGGCGCAGGGCGGTGCGCATGGACCGGAGGGCGGCCTTGATATCGGGCCAGTGGCGCAGGACTTCCACCAGCCCCACCACCGCCAGGCGACCGGCATCGACGCGGATGTCCACGCCGGCCTCGCGCATGCGCGGACCGCCGATTCCGCTGAAGGCCACAGAGGGGTTCTTCGCGTGAACGCGGCGAACCAGGTGGGCGGCGTGCATGTCGCCGGAGGCCTCTCCGGCGACGATGAGTACCCGGGCCACGCCGTTCAGCACCCCGCGGCCCGGCGCACCACCCGGGCGATGTGCTCCACGGTGTCGGGCGGGAGTTCCGGATAGATGGGCAGCGACAGGCACCGCTCGCACACCGACTCGGTCACCGGCAGGTGGACATCACGACAAGCCTCGCGATAGACCGCCTGGCGGTGCAGCGGGATGGGATAGTACACGGCCGAGGCGATGCCGGCCTCGGCCAGCGCCTCCTGAATGGCATCGCGGCGGTCGGTGAGGATGGTGTACTGGTGGAACACATGGGTCCCGGCGGGGTCCTCATACGGAGTCTCCACCACGTCGTGCAACAGCTCGGTGTACTGGTGTGCGGCCCGCCGGCGCCCTTCGTTGTAATCGTCGATGCGGCGCAGCTTGATGCGCAGGATGGCGGCCTGGATCTCGTCCAGCCGACTGTTGTACCCGACGAAATCGTGATGATAGCGCCGGGTGCTGCCATGATTGCGGAGCTGGCGCAGGCGCTCGGCCATGGCCTCCGATCCGGTGGTGATCATGCCGCCGTCGCCGTAGGCGCCGAGGTTCTTGCTGGGGAAAAAGCTGTGGCAGCCGGCCAGCCCGGCGGTCCCGGTCATGACGCCATCGCGGCGGGCGCCGAAGGATTGGGCGCAGTCCTCGATGATCACGAGATCGTGCCGGCGGGCGATGGCCTGCAGGGCGGGGAGGTCGGCCGGCTGGCCGAACAGGTGGACCGGCAGCAGGGCGCGGGTGCGGGCGGTCACGGCATCCGCGACCCGTTGCGGATCCATGTTGAAGGTGCGGGGGTCGATGTCCACGAAAACCGGTGTGGCCCCGGTATAGGAAACGGCCTCGGCGGTGGCGATGAAGGTGAAGGCCGGGAGAATGACTTCGTCGCCCGGCCCGATGCCCGCAGCACGCAGGGCCAGGTGCAGGGCGTCGGTGCCGGAGGCACAGCTCACGGCATGGGCGGCCCCGAGATAGGCGGCGGCCTCCTCCTCGAACTGCCGGACGTTGGGACCGAGAATGAAGTGGGTGTTCTCCAGCACTTCCTGCAGGGCGGCGTCGATCTCCGCCTTGAGGCTGTGGTACTGCTCCTTGAGGTCCACCATGGGGATCATGAAAGCACTCCTCCATTGGATGCCGGCGCGGTGTGTGTGCGGGTGCCGGCCCGCTCCAGGGCCTCGGTGATGCGGATGGCGGTCTCCAGGGCCCGGCGTCCGTCCCGGCCGCTGACCACCGGCGGCGTGCCATGGCGCACCGCGGCGACGAAGGCGGTGACTTCCTCCAGCAGGGCGTCGGCGCCCTCGAGCCGGCGTTCCTCGCTGAGAATCTCGGGGATGTCGCCCGCCGCGGCGGGGCCGCGCCGGTGTACCGCCAGGTGCTTTTCATGGAAGTCCACCACGATGTAGGCATCGTGCTGGAACACCCGCATGATGCGCTCGGTCTTGCGTCCCGCCCGGCTGGCGGTGACGTTGGCCACGCAGCCGTTGGCAAAGCGCAGGCGGGCATTGGCGATGTCGATTTCGCCGGTGAGCACCGGGACGCCGCTGACATCCAGGGACGTGATGGGGGCAGGAACCATTTCCAGGATCAGATCGATATCGTGGATCATGAGATCCAGGACGACGTTCACGTCGGCCCCACGCGGGTTGAAGGGGGCCACCCGGTGCGACTCGATGAACAACGGCTCGGACAGCACCCCTTGCAGCGCCACCATGGCCGGGTTGAAGCGTTCCAGGTGTCCCACCTGCAGCACCAGGCCGCGTTCCTCGGCCAGCCGGACCAGGATATCGGCCTCCTCCACGGTCACGGTCATGGGCTTTTCCAGCAGCACGTGGAGCCCGTGCTCCAGGCATTGGCGGGCGACCTCGAAGTGGCGCTGGGTGGGGACCACGATGCTCACGAGGTCCACCTGCTCCAGGAGCGGGGCCACCGTGGTATATGCCGGAACGCCGAGTTCCTCTCCCACCACCCGCGCCCGATCCGGATCGGCGTCCACCACGCCGCACAGGGTGACATCGGGCAGCGCGGCATACTTCTGGGCATGAAACCGGCCCAGATAGCCGACCCCGATGACGGCGGCACGAAGTGGAGGAACGGAATGGGAGCGGCTCACATCAGGTGCGGTTCGGGTTACGGCAAGGATGGCCAGGGCCATGGTTCGGCTGGACCCCGTCCGGCGGCCGGTGTAATGATCTCACCGTTTCGCAGGCAACGCAAACGGGGGATGCGCGGAAGTGGAAGGCGGTACGGCGGGGGTGGACGAGGCGGGCCG
>JALUTW010000106.1 GCA_027021685.1 Chromatiales bacterium
GCTGTGGGACCGCGAGCGCTGCGGTTTCGGCCGCGCCCTGCCGGCGGACGCCGCCTACTACGCCCTGCCCCCCGCCGGGCGCCTGGCCCGGGACGGGCCCCGACCCGACCGCACCCTGCGCGCCGACCTCAACGCCCAGGCGGCGCTGGCCCTGCTGCGGGCAGAGATCCCGGCCGCGTCCGAGCGCCGCCGCTTCGCCGCCGCCGCGCTGGACTGCGTGCTGGAGCGGCTGCTGGCGGACGGGCACCTGCACCACCTGGCCCGGGGCGCCCGCCGCTCGGACACCCGCGACCTGCCCGCGGACCTGCTGTGGGTGCTGGCGGCGGGCGCCGCGGTGCAGGCCGCAGCCCCCGATGCCGGCCGCGCGGTGAAGCTCGGGCAGGTGCGCGAGCGGGCGGCGGCCTGGATCCGGCAGCGCCTGGAGGCCGGCACCCTGCCCCCGGATCCGGAGCTGGCGCCGCTGCTGGCCCATGCCTGCGCCGTGGATGCCGCGCTGCCGCGGGCCTGCCTGCCCTTCGCCGTGCGCCGGCTGGCACTGGCGCCGGACACCCGGCCCGACTGGCTGGTGCCGGGGCTGTGGGGCTGGGCCCGGTGGCTGGAACGCCAGGGGTGAGGCGGGGATCAGCGGGGCAGCGCGCGGCGGTGGTGAAACCAGAACAGGGCCATGGCGGCGAGTGCGCCCAGGGTGTCGGCCAGGATGTCCTTCTGCGCGTCCCACACGTCGCCCTGGGAGCCCAGCACCGCGGCGCCGGCGGCGGGATCGGCCAGCACCGCGTAGCGCCACTCGAAGATCTCGTACAGCCCGGCCAGGGTCACGATGGAGAACACGGGAAACAGCAGCAGCACCCAGCGGCCGTGCACCAGGCGCCTGCGCAGCAGGAACTCGGCGATGGGATAGGCGTAGAACCCCACGGAGAAGTGGGCCACGCGATCGTAGTGGTTGCGCTCGAAGCCGAACAGCTGGGTCACCCAGTCGAAGGGCACGCGCTCGAAGGTGTAGTGGCCGCCGATGGTGTGCATGATGATGAACACCGACATGAGGGCGTAGCTGGTGTTGGAGAACCGGAACCGGGGCGCCAGGGCCACCAGCGTCCCCACCACCAGCAGCACCGGGATGTTCTCGGCCCACCACACGCTGCGGTCGTAGGGCTCGATGGCGCACACGGTGAACACCACCGCGTACAGGGCCAGGAGCGCGAGGGGAAAGCGCCAGCGGCGCAGGATGCCGTCGGGTCCGGTCACGGGGCGCCCTCCCTTGCCGTCCGGGTTCAAGCCGCGGCCAGCTCGCGGCGCAGGGTGTCGATGACGGGGGCGGTCTGGGGCCGCACCCCGCGCCAGATGAAGAAGGATTCGGCCGCCTGTTCCACCAGCATGCCGAGGCCGTCGCACACCCGCGCCGCGCCATGGGCCGCGGCCCATTGCATGAAGGAAGTAGGCGCGGCCCCGTACATCATGTCGTAGGCCAGCGCCCCGGCGGCGAACAGCCCGGCGGGCAGCGGCGGCAGCTCGCCGGCCAGGCTGGCGGCGGTGGCATTGATCACCAGGTCGAAGGCCTGCCCCTCCAGGCCGTCGTAGCCCCCGCCCGTCACCGGGCCCAGGTCGGCGAAATCCCGGGCCAGGGCCACGGCCCGGTCCGGGGTACGGTTGGCGATCACCAGCGCCGCCGGCGCCCGCTCCAGCAGCGGCCCCAGCACCCCGCGCGCGGCACCACCGGCGCCCATGAGCAGCACGCGCCGGCCGGCGGGGTCGAAGCCGAGGTTCCCGGCCAGGTCGCGCATGAGCCCCACGCCGTCGGTGTTGTCGCCGAAGCGGCCGTCGGCGCCGAAGGCGATGGTGTTCACCGCACGGGCCCGCTCGGCGCGGGCGCTGCGCCGGTCCACCAGCTCCCAGGCCTCCTGCTTGAACGGCACGGTGACGTTGAGCCCCTTGCCGCCGGCGGCCTCGAAGTTGGCCACCGCCTGGGCGAACCCGCCCGGGTCCACCTGGATGGCGGTGTACTCCATGTTCTGCCCGGTCTGCTGCGCGAACAGGGCATGGATCCGCGGCGACTTGCTGTGGGCGATGGGATGGCCCATGACCGCGTAGCGATCGGGCCGGGGATCGAAGTCGAACAGGTCGGCCACCGCGGTTCAGCCCTCCGCCAGCCAGGCCGCCACCCGGGGCGCGAAATAGGTGAGCACGGCGTCGGCCCCGGCCCGCCTGAAGGCCAGCAGCGATTCCATCACCACGGCACGCTCGTCGAGCCAGCCGTTGGCAGCCGCGGCCATGAGCATGCTGTACTCGCCGCTCACCTGGTAGGCGAAGACCGGCACGCCGAAGTGCTCCTTGACCCGCCGCACCACGTCGAGATACGGCAGGCCCGGCTTGACCATGACCATGTCGGCGCCCTCGGCCAGGTCCAGCGCCACCTCGCGCAGGGCCTCGTCACCGTTGGCGGGGTCCATCTGGTAGGTGGACTTGTCGCCCCGGCCCAGGTTGGCGGCCGATCCCACGGCGTCGCGGAACGGGCCGTAGAAGCTGGAGGCGTACTTGGCCGAGTAGGCCAGGATCCGGGTGTGGACGTGGCCGGCGGCCTCCAGGGCGTCGCGGATGGCGCCCACGCGCCCGTCCATCATGTCCGAGGGCGCCACCACGTCGGCGCCGGCCTCGGCGTGCGACAGCGCCTGCTTCACCAGCACCGCCACGGTCTCGTCGTTCATGACGTAGCCGGTGTCGTCCACGAGCCCGTCCTGGCCGTGGGTGGTGAAGGGGTCCAGGGCCACGTCGGTGATGACCCCCAGCTCGGGCAGCGCGGCCTTGAGCGCGCGCACCGCGCGCTGGGCCAGGCCGTCGGGGTTGTACGCCTCGGCCGCGTCCTCCGATTTCTTCTCCGGCGGGGTGACGGGAAACAGCGCCAGGGCGGGAATGCCCAGACCCGCCGCCCGCTCGGCCTCTTTCACCAGCTCGTCGATGGAGAGCCGCTCCACCCCGGGCATGGAGGCCACGGGCTCGCGCCGGCCGCTGCCCTCCAGCACGAACACCGGCCAGATGAGATCCTCCGGGGCCAGCCGCGCCTCGCGCACCAGCGCGCGCGAGAAGGCGTCGCGCCGCAGGCGCCGGGGCCGGACCCGGGGGAAACCGCTGGTCTGGAAACTGTCCATGGCCTGCTCCGTGTGGAAAACGCTTTATTATCCCGGTACTTGAGGGCGGACACCAGTACGGGGAACCGGACCCGCCGCCGCTGGCCTAAAATACCATGAAGCCGGTCCGGTGTCGGGACACCGGGCACGTACCGTTGATGCAGCAGAAGGAAGCCGTCATGAAGGGAACCCGACTCTGTGCCGCCCTGGCCCTGGCCGCCGGGGTGATCCTCCCGGCCGCCGCGGAACCGGCCGCCCCGCCCTCGCCC
>JALUTW010000107.1 GCA_027021685.1 Chromatiales bacterium
GGTGTCTTCCTCGGGTGGTGCGGGTGTCCCGCCGGTGTCGTTCCCATGCCGGGACTAACGCCGGGATGGGTGGGGCGGGGTTTGGCAGGGCCCGGGCGGGGTGGTGTAATGGCGCCATGGCGGAACGGCGGGACGGCAGGTGGTCGCGGCGGGCATGGCTGAGGCAGGTGGTGGCGGCGGCCCTCGCCGGCCTGGCGCCGCGGGCCCGGGCCCGGGGGCCGGTACCGGGCCGGGTACCGGGGCCGGAACTGGCCCCGCCCGACGCCCTGGGCCTGCGCCTGCCGCCGGGGTTCTCCGCCCGTGTCGTGGCCCGCTCGGGCGAGCCGCCGGTGCCGCGGTCGGATTACCGCTGGCACGGCGCGCCCGACGGCGGGGCCGTGTTTCCCCGGGGCGACGGGGGCTGGATCTACGTCTCCAACAGCGAGCTGCAGGGCGGGCGCGGCGGCGTGGGCGCCCTGCGTTTCGACCGCGGCGGCCGGGTGGTGGCGGCGTATTCCATCATGTCGGGTGGCCGGCGCAACTGCGCCGGCGGGGCCACCCCGTGGGGCACCTGGCTGTCCTGCGAGGAGGTGCCCGACGGCCTGGTGTGGGAATGCGACCCGGAGGGCCGGCGGCCGGCCCGCCCGCTGCCGGCGCTGGGGCGCTTTGCCCACGAGGCCGCGGCGGTGGACCCGGCCACGGGCATCGTCTATCTCACCGAAGACGTGCCCGGCGGGCTGCTCTACCGCTACGTGCCGCCCCGGCCTGCGCGCGGGGGCCGCGCGCCGGACCTGGACGGCGGGTGGCTGGAGGCCCTGGCCCGGGCCCCGGGCGGGGGCCTGCGGTGGGCGGCGGTCCCGGGGCGCCCGGCGGATCGCCCCCTGCGCGAACGGGTGCCCGGCGGGGTGGCCTTCGACGGCGGCGAGGGCATCGTGTGGCTGGACGGGCGGGTGGTGTTCGCCACCAAGGGCGACGGCCGCATCCGGGTCCTGGAGCCGGAGGCCGCGAGGCTGGCAGTCCTGTGGGACCCGGCCCGCCACGCGCGGCCCGGTCTCGCCGCGCCCGACAACCTGGCCGTGACCCCCGGCGGCAACGTGCTGGCGGCGGAGGATGGCGGGGAGCTGCGGCTGTCGGTGGTGACCCCCGGCGGCGATGCCTTTGCGGTGGTCCAGGTCACGGGCCAGCCCGCCTCGGAGCTGACCGGCCCGGCCTTCCACCCCGCCGGCGACCGGTTGTATTTCAGCTCCCAGCGGGGCACCGCCGGTCACGCCGGCGGCGGCATCACCTACGAGGTGCGGGGCCCCTTCCGCTGGTAGGGGTGCCGGCGGCCTGCTTCCGGGGCAGGAACAGGGCCGGGTCCACCCGGGCGTCGTTGAGGCTCACGGTCCAGTGCAGGTGGGGGCCGGTGACCCGCCCGGTGGCGCCCACCTCCCCCAGCACCTGGCCCCGGGCCAGGACGTCGCCCGGCCTGACGCGGATGCGCGAGAGGTGGCAGAACATGCTCACCAGGCCCTGGCCGTGGTCCAGGAACACCGTCCTGCCGTTGAAGAAGTAGTCGCCGGTCTCGGTCACCACCCCGGCGGCGGGGGCCCGCACCGGCGTGCCCGCCGGCGCGGCGATGTCCAGGCCCGAGTGGGGCCGGCGCGGCTTGCCGTTGAAGAAGCGGCGCAGGCCAAAGGGGCTGGACAGCGGCCCGTTCACGGGCCTGTCGAAGACCAGCGACTCGGGCCGGGCCTCGCGCCAGTGGGCCAGGGCGGCGCGGATGCGCTTCTGCTCGCGGCGGATGCGCTTCAGATCCTCGGCCGTGGGTTCCACCTTGCGCCGGTCCTTGATGGTGAGCCGCTGCACCGCGTAGCGCCTGGGGCGGACGGCGAACTCCACCCGCCGGACCCCGGAACCGGAATCCACCTCCAGCACTGCCGTCCCGGGCCTGGCGGCGAGGGGGATGCCCACCACCGCCACCCAGCGCATTCCGTCGCGGTGCACCAGCACCCGCTTGCCCCGGAAGCGGACCACGGGCGCTGCGGCGCCGGCCCCGGGCAGGGGAACCACCGCCACCCCGCCGGGCACCGGCGCCTCCTGCGGCAGTGGCGCGGCCGCCGCCGCGAAAGCGGCCAGGAGCAGGGCGGCGGTCCAGGCCAGGGCGCGCGGCTCAGTCACGGGTCTCCTCCACCCGGCACAGCAACCGGCCCTCGTGGAGCCTGGCCTCCACCCGCTGTCCGGGGCGCACGCCGCGGGCGGCCCGGATCACGGTCCCGTCCGCGGGGTCCGAGACGATGGCATAGCCGCGGGCCAGGGTGGCCAGGGGGCTCACCGCCTCCAGGCCGCGGGCGGCCAGTTCCAGCCGGTGGCGGGCGTCGCCCAGGCGATCCCGGGTGGCGGCGGCCAGGCGCTGGGCCAGCAGGGCGCAGCGGCTGCGGGCGGCGGCCAGCACCGCCTCGGGGTGGTGCCGCAGCAGGCGCGCCCGGAGCGTGGCCAGGCGGTGGCCCTCGTGGCGCAGGCGCTGGTCCATGGCCCGGTGGAGGCGCAGGTCCAGCTCGTCCAGGCGCAGGAAGGCCTCCTGCAGCCGCCGGCGCGGTTCCCGCAGGCGCCCGGCGAGCCAGGCCAGGCGCTCGCGCAGGTGCTCCAGGCGGCGGGCCATGAGCAGGTCGAGGCGCGCCGTGAGCTGGTCCAGGCGCCGGCGCCAGGCCTGCTGGTCCGGGCTCACCAGCTCCGCCGCGGCGGTGGGGGTGGGGGCGCGGTGGTCGGCGGCGAAGTCGGCGATGGTGAAATCGATCTCGTGGCCCACCCCGGTGACCACCGGGATGGCCGAGGCGTGGATGGCGCGGGCCACCACCTCCTCGTTGAAGGCCCACAGGTCCTCCAGCGAGCCGCCGCCCCGGGCCAGGATGAGCACGTCGCACTCGCGCCGCTCGTTGGCGCGGTGGAGGGCGGCGGCGATGGCCTCGGCCGCGCCCTCGCCCTGCACCGGCACCGGGTAGACGATGACGGGCAGGGCGGGAAAGCGCCGCCGCAGGGTGGTGAGGATGTCACGGACGGCGGCACCGGACGGCGATGTGATCACCCCCACGCAGCGGGGGTGGGCGGGCAGGGGCCGCTTGTGTTCCGGGGCGAACAGGCCCTCCTTCTCCAGCCGTGCCTTGAGGGCCTCGAAGGCCCGGCGCAGGGCACCGGCACCGGCCTCCTCCATGTGCTCCACGATGAGCTGGAACTCGCCGCGGGCCTCGTACAGGCTGACCCGGGCCCGCACCAGGACCTGCTGGCCGTTGGCGGGCTCGAAGCCCAGGTGCAGGTTGCGGTTGCGGAACATGGCGCAGCGCACCTGGGCCGCCGGGTCCTTGAG
This sequence comes from Chromatiales bacterium, assembly GCA_027021685.1. Taxonomy (GTDB): domain Bacteria; phylum Pseudomonadota; class Gammaproteobacteria; order CAMYNG01; family CAMYNG01; genus JALUTW01. Next base: position 3,323 of record JALUTW010000107.1, read on the forward strand.
GGAAAAATAGAGGTGGCCCGAGGCGGGCC
>JALUTW010000108.1 GCA_027021685.1 Chromatiales bacterium
CTGGCGAGGCGTAGAGCACGGTGGGGTCCATGTTGCCCTGCAGGGCGACGCGCCCGCCCACGCGGCGGCGGGCCTCGCCCAGGTCCTGGGTCCAGTCCAGACCCAGGGCGTCGGCGCCGGTGTCGGCCAGCTCCTCCAGCCAGCAGCCGCCGCCCTTGGTGAACAGGATCACCGGCACCCGCCGGCCCTCGTGCTCGCGGGTGAGCGCTGCCACCACACGGGCCATGTAGGCCAGGGAGAACTCCCGGAAGTCGCGCCGGGTGAGCACGCCGCCCCAGGTGTCGAAGATCATCAGCGCCTGGGCCCCGGCGGCGACCTGGGCGTTGAGATAGGCGGCGACGCTGTCGGCCAGGACCGCCAGCAGCCGGTGCATGAGTTCCGGCCGCTCGAACAGCATGCCCTTGGCCAGGGCGAAGTCCTTGCTGCCGCCCCCCTCCACCATGTAGGTGGCCAGGGTCCACGGGCTGCCGGAGAAGCCGATGAGGGGGACGCGTCCGGCCAGCTCGCGGCGGATGAGGCGCACCGCCTCCAGCACGTAGCCCAGGTCCCGTTCCATGTCGGGCACCGCCAGGCGGTCGATGTCGGCGGCGGTGCGCACCGGACGCTCGAAGCGCGGGCCCTCGCCCTCGGCGAAGTACAGGCCCAGGCCCATGGCGTCGGGGATGGTGAGGATGTCCGAGAACAGGATGGCGGCGTCGAGGTCGAAGCGCGCCAGCGGCTGCAGGGTGACCTCGCACGCCAGCTCCGGCGTCTGGCACAGGTTGAGGAAGCTGCCCGCACGCTCGCGGGTGGCACGGTACTCCGGCAGGTAGCGCCCGGCCTGGCGCATCATCCACACCGGGGTCACGTCCACCGGCTCGCGCAGCAGTGCGCGCAGCAGGCGATCGTTGTCGAGCTTGGGGCTTGTCTCAGGCACAGGATGTCAACGCAGAGGCGCGAGGAACACAAAGTGTGTCGGGGCCGTTGCCCGTTCCGCGCCCCCTGGAACCACAGGGGCCCACGGCCCGTTGGGGGAGGCGGCGGGCACCCGGGAAAAGCGCCTGTCCCGGCGGCCCTGTCCTTGCGCCCTGGCTCGTGGCAGCACCGGGTTCAGACCCCGAGGAACCGGAGGATCCCCTCCGCGGCCTGGCGGCCCTCGTAGACTGCGGTCACCACCAGGTCGGAGCCGCGCACCATGTCGCCACCGGCGAAGATCTTGGGGTGGGTGGTCTGCTTGGGGCAGGCCTGGTCGGCGGGGGCGCGCACCCGGCCGCGCTCGTCGGTCTCGATACCCAGCTCCTCGAACCACGGCGCCGGGCTGGGGCGGAAGCCGAAGGCGATGATGACCCGGTCCGCCGGGATGATCTCCTCGGAGCCGGGCACCGGCTCGGGCTTGCGCCGGCCGCGCTCGTCGGGCTCGCCCAGGCGGGTGGTGACCACCTTGACGCCTTCCACCTTGTCCGTGCCCACGATCTCGATGGGCTGGCGGTTCCACAGGAACTGCACGCCTTCCTCCCTGGCGTTGGCCACCTCGCGCCGCGAGCCGGGCATGTTGGCCTCGTCGCGGCGGTAGGCGCAGGTGACGCTGGCGGCCCCCTGGCGGATGGCGGTGCGGTTGCAGTCCATGGCGGTGTCGCCGCCCCCCAGGACCACCACCCGCTGGCCCTTCATGTCGATGAACTCGGCCGGGTCCCGGGCCAGGCCCAGGCAGCGGCGCACGTTGGAGACGAGGTAGGGCAGGGCCTCGTACACGCCGGGCAGGTCCTCCCCGGGGAAGCCGCCCTTCATGTAGGTGTAGGTGCCCATGCCCAGGAACACGGCATCGTACTGCTCCAGCAGGGCGGCCATGGAGATGTCGCGGCCCACCTCGGTGTTGAGTACGAACTCCACACCCATGCCTTCCATGATCTCGCGCCGCCGCCGCACCACCGATTTCTCCAGCTTGAACTCGGGGATGCCGAAGGTGAGCAGGCCGCCGATCTCGGGATGGCGGTCGTAGACCACGGGCTTGACCCCGTTGCGCACCAGCACGTCGGCGCAGCCCAGGCCGGCCGGTCCGGCACCGATCACGGCCACCTGCTTGCCGGTGTCCTTCACCTGCGAGAGGTCGGGGCGCCAGCCGCGGGCGAAGGCGGTGTCGGAGATGAACTTCTCGATGGCACCGATGGTGACCGCGCCGAAGCCGTCGTTGAGGGTGCAGGCCCCCTCGCACAGGCGGTCCTGGGGGCAGACCCGGCCGCAGATCTCGGGCAGCGAGTTGGTGCGGTGGGACAGCTCGGCGGCCAGTTCCAGGTTGCCCTCCGCCACCAGCTTGAGCCAGTTGGGAATGTAGTTGTGCACCGGGCACTTCCACTCGCAGTACGGATTGCCGCAGGCCAGGCAGCGGTCGGCCTGCTGTGCCGCCTGCTCGGGATCGAACTGGCCGTAGATCTCGCGGAACTCGCGGATGCGCTCGGCGGCCGGCTTCTTGTCCGGGTCGCGGCGCTCCACCTGGATGAACTGGAAGTCGTTTGCCATCGCCATTTGCAGTCGCTTGTGGGCCGGCGCCCGGCGGCGCCGTCAGGCGGCCGCCCGCCGCAGGTCCTCGATGAGGGACTCCAGCGACAGGGCCTTGGGTTTGATGAGCCAGAACAGCCCGCAGGCATCGGCGAAGTGGGCGAGGAGGTCGCGGCCGCGGGCGCTGCCGGTCTCGTCGGTGAACTCCTGGATGAGATCGCGCAGGGTGTTGCGGTAGGCCTCCATGGCCTCGGTGTTGACCCGGGCGATCTCCACCAGGTCGCGGTTGTAGCGCTCGGCGAAGGTGTGGTGCTCGTCGAACACGAAGGCGAACCCGCCGGTCATGCCGGCGCCGAAGTTGAGCCCGGCCTCGCCCAGCACGCAGACCACGCCCCCGGTCATGTACTCGCAGCCGTGGTCGCCCACGCCCTCCACCACCGCGGTGGCGCCGGAGTTGCGCACCGCGAAGCGCTCACCGGCCAGGCCGGCCGCAAACAGCCTGCCGCCGGTGGCGCCGTAGAGGCAGGTGTTGCCGATGATGGCGGTCTCGTGCGACCTGAAGGCCGAGCCCGCCGGCGGGCGGATCACCAGCTTGCCGCCGGCCATGCCCTTGCCCACGTAGTCGTTGGCGTCGCCCTCCAGGATCATGTGCAGGCCGCCAGCGTTCCACACGCCGAAGCTCTGGCCGGCGGTGCCGGTGAGGCGGATCACGATGGGCGCGTCCTCCATCCCGAGGTTGCCGTGACGCGCGGCGATCTCGCCGGACAGGCGCGCACCGATGGAACGGTGGGTGTTCTGCACCGTGTAGTGGAACTCGCCGCCGCGCCTGGCCTCGATGGCGGGCAGGGCATCGCGCACCATCTGCTCGGCC
>JALUTW010000109.1 GCA_027021685.1 Chromatiales bacterium
CGGGGCTGCCGCCAGCGCCCGGGCGATGGCCACGCGCTGGCGCTCGCCACCAGAGAGCTCCCCCGGCCGCCGGGACAGCAGGGCCTCCAGCCCCAGCAGCGTCACTGCCTCGTCCAACGCCACGGCCCCGTTGCGTGGTGCCCGGCGCGCGGCGTACTCCAGGTTGCCGCGCACGTTGAGATGGGGGAACAGGCTCGGTTCCTGGAACACGTACCCCACGCCGCGCCGGTGCGGCGGCACGAAGCGGCGCCCGTCCTGCCAGGTCTCGCCGTCCACCCGCAGCAGGCCGCCCGGCGGCCGCTCCAGGCCAGCGAATACCCGCAGCACCGTGGTCTTGCCGCAGCCCGAGGGCCCGAACAGTGCAGTCACGCCGCGTGCCGGGACCCCGAAGGCCACGTCGAGATGGAAGCCGCCGCGCGAAAGACGAAAGCGCGCCTCGATGCTCATGCTGCCACCAGCCGTGCGCGCCGGTTCAACGCGTACACCGCCAGCAGCATGACGAAGGACAGGCCCAGCAGCAGCGCCGACAGAACGTGGGCGCGGGCGTAGTCCAGCGTCTCGGCATGATCGTAGATGGCGATGGACGCAACCCGGGTCTCGCCCGGGATGTTGCCGCCGATCATGAGCACCACGCCGAACTCGCCCACGGTGTGGGCGAAGCCCAGCACCGCGGCGGTGAGAAAGCCGGGCCAGGCCAGGGGCACCGCCACGGTGAAAAAACGATCCAGCGGCGAGGCGCGCAAGGTGGCCGCCACCTCCAGCGGGCGGCTGCCCATGGCGGCGAAGGCATCGCGCAGGGGCTGCACCACGAAGGGCAGCGAATAGATCACGGATCCTGCCACCAGTCCGGCGAACGTGAAGGCCAGGGGACGCCCGCCCAGCGCCGCCAGCAACGCCCCCACCGGGCCCTCGGGCCCCAGCGCCACCAGCAGGTAGAAGCCCAGCACCGTGGGCGGCAGCACCAGCGGCAGGGCCACCAGCGCCTCCACCACCAACTTCCAGCGGCGGCGCGAGCGCGCCAGCCACCAGGCCAGTGGCGTCCCCAGCACGATCAGGATCAGCGTGCTCACCCCGGCCAGCTTGAGTGTGATGGCCAGGGCGGTGATGTCTGCGGACTCCAGCATCAGGGCAGATGGTACCCGTGCGCACGGATGATGTCGCGCCCGGCCGGCGAGCGCAAAAACTCCAGGAAACCCCGTGCCGCCGGCCGCTCCTCCAGCAGCACCGCCTGCTGGCGGATGGGCGTGTACTCCTGCGCCGGCACCTCCCACCGGCTGCCGCCGGCATCGCGCGCCTGGGCCAGGGCCACGAAACCCAGCTCGGCATTGCCGCTGTGCACGAACTGCAGGGCCTGGGCCACGTTCTCGCCCATGACCAGCCGCGGCCGCAGGCGCCGCCACAGACCACGACGCCGCAGCACCTCGCGCGCCGCGCGGCCGTAGGGCGCCAGCCGCGGGTTGGCCAGGGCCAGGCGGCGAAAGCCGCCTTCCTCCAGCACCCGCCCGGCACCGTCCACCCGCTCCGGCCGCGGACTCCACAGCACCAGGCGGCCCAGGGCGTAGGTGAAACGCGAACCGGCCACCGCCCGGCCCTCGCGCTCCAGCCGCGCCGGGCGCTCGTCGTCGGCCGCGAGAAACACGGCAAAGGGGGCGCCGTGGACGATCTGCGCGTAATGCCTGCCGGTGGAGCCGAAGGCCAGCCGCACCCGGTGACCCGAGCGCCGTTCAAACTCGGCGGCCAGGACCTGCGCCGTGTCCCGAAAGTTGCTGGCCACCGCCACGGTGATCTCGCCCGCACCGGCAACGCCGGCCGCCGCCAGCGCCGCCACCAGAACCAGCCTTTCTACAACAACCGCACCCACAGGAGCGTTCCCACCAACACCATGATCCCGCCCGCCAGCCGGTTCAGGCCGCGCACCAGCCCCGGCCGCTGCCAGACGCGCACGCCCCGCGCCACCAGCACCGCCCAGGCCAGCTTGGTCCCCCCCACCGCGACCAGGGCCAGGAGCACCACCAGCACCACGTCCGTGCCGGCCATGGCCGGAAGATCGAACAACGCGGGAAAGACGGCGAGGTAGAAGAGGATGGCCTTCTGGTCGGCCAGTGTCACCGCCAGGCCGGCGGCGAAGCTCCCGGCCAGGGAAGGGCCCCGAACCTCACCCGGCCTCCCCGGCGGCTGTGCCTGCCACAGGCACCAGCCCAGCCACACCAGCCAGGCGCCGCCGGCCAGCTTGAACCACAGAAACCCGGAACCCGACCAGGCCGCCAGCACCGCCAGGCCATGGACCGCCAGCAGAATGAATACCACGTCCCCGGCAGCAATCCCCAGGGCCGCCGCGGCACCGTGGCGGAAACCGGACCCTGCCGTGCGCGCCGCGACCGTGAGGACGCTGATACCGGGCACCGCCGCCCCCACCACCAGGATGCCCCCCAATACCGCAAACCGGGACCACTGCCAGCCATCTGCCACCGGAGATCACCACCATCGACGCAGGACGGACCTGCCCATGCCGCGATGGTACTCAAAGGACCCGCCCTCCAGCCAGCGGCGTGAGCCGGCCGTCCAGGCGGTACGCGCCACCCCGCCCCGGGGTCCGCAGGCGACGCGGCGGCGGCGTACGCCAGCGCCCAACGGGGCGGTTCCCACCGCCGGTCCCGTCACGCCACCGTGCGGTCATCCCCGGCCGGGGGACAGCACTCCGCCACCCGGCACACGGCCTCCCGGACAAGCTCCCGGGGCACGGTTTCGTGCACCGCACCGAACTGCACCACGGTGCGGCACGATTCCTCGCGGCCGGTGAACTCGCCGCAGGATCCGCATGCACTGGTGGATGCCCCCGCCCCCGGCACCAGCTCCTCCACCGGCACGCCATTGACCAGGACCAGGTTGGAACGGGCGATGTCCGCCCTGTCCAGCCGGGTCTCCACCAGCCGGACCTCCACTCCGGCCGGCGCGCACTCCCGCCGCAGTTCCTCCACGGCGGCCGCCACCTCGACACCCGTGCTCCCGCACCGGCTGCACGTGGCTCCGTCCACGTCCAGGTGCAGCCATTCCACTGTAACCCTTCTCATGACCCGCTTCTCCTCGTCAGACTGGATTCTCCCGTCGCACCACCCCGGCAGCCGCCGAATGCGGCCGGGTCCCCGGCCCCGGCACCATCCCGCCCGACAGCTTCCACATGAGCCACAGCGTCCCCAGCGGCAGGGCCAGCACCTCCACCACGAACACCCCCACGTAGAGGTAAGTGAGGTCCAGCAACGCCCCCACCATCGCGCCGGCGTTCTCCACCAGCTTCGCGGCCGCGTCCCGGTACGCCGAGA
>JALUTW010000110.1 GCA_027021685.1 Chromatiales bacterium
CCAGGGCATCATGCGCCAGGCCGGCGGTGCCCAGCAGCAGGGCCGCGCCGGTGGCGGCCACCAGGCCCAGGGTCTTGCGGGTCAGGATCTTTTTCATCTCGGTCTCTCCTCTCTGGTCAACTGGGTTTACAGGTTCGGCGGCGGGGAGATCCCCCGTCCGCGACCCTGTGTCGCCCTGACCCCGCCGGCGGTTCAATGAAAACCGGCACCGCGCCAGGTTTCCGCCCAACGTGTCCGGTTGCGCACCCGGGACGCAGGGGCACCCCCCGGACAGGCCGGAACCGGGCCTTTGGCGTTGCGTTTTCGCCCTGAACACCGAAACAGGGCCTGTTGTGGGAATTGGATACCGATTTCTCTATGGAATGATCCACCTGGTGGGAATCTATCCTAAAAATTTCCCAAATATATGCCTGTGTGTGGATCAGCATCCCATGCCACACCCACCGGGCAACGGCTTTGGCCCGCAACGAGAGACTGGCCGGCACAGGACACCCGCCGCGGGTGCGGCGGGACCCACGCGCCGGGCGCCGGGTGAAAACCGTTGACGATGAAAGGGGGAAGCGCGCCGACCCGTGGCCAGTCCCCGCCATGGCAATGGCATTTTCAACGCAGAGACCAGGAGGCCCGTAGCCCGTAAGGTCCGTTCGCCCCCCGAACGTACCCGATGGCCACTTTCCGGTCGCGTCTTCCCGCCATTGCAAATAATGGTTTCAACGCAAAGACGCAAAGGCGCAGAGAACGCAGAGGCAAAAATTGTTTTGGTGCCGGAGCCGCCCCAGTGGCCAGCCGCCAATGCCCCGCAGCTGGCAGCAGCGCGGGGTGTGCTGGTAAAGCCTTTGCGCCGTCCCATCTGCGTTCGCAGGCGAACGCATCCCTGTACCTGCCATCTGTCCTCCGTCCCGTGAATGGCAGAGGAAAAGTTCTTCACCGAGGCGGCTTCCTGTGGATGGAAAAACACGACGCAGAAGCAGCCTCCGGAATCCCATCCTGCAGCTCGGGGCTCAGCCGTAGGGATAGGGGTTCTCTTCCCCCGGCGGGCGGGTCTGGAACAGGCGGAAGGTCCACATGTACTGCGCGGGAGCGCGGCGCACCATGCGCTCCAGCTCGGCGTTCTGGCGCCGGGCGTCCTCCACGGGGTCTCCGGTGGGAAAACCGTCCATGGGCGGATCCACCACCACGCGGTAGGTGCCGGTGGCCGGGTCCAGGTAGGTCATGATGGGCAGCACCGCGGCGCGCCCGGCCCGGGCCATGCGCCCGAGGGCGGTGAGGGTGGCGCGGGGCACGCCGAAGAAAGGCGCGAACACGGTGTTCTGGGTCTCACCCAGATCTTCGTCGGGGCTGTAGTAGGCCAGCTCGCCTCCGCGCAGGGCGCGCATCACCGGGCGGATACCGCGCTCGCGCGGATACAGGCGCCCACCCAGGCGCGAGCGGCCGCGGGCCACGAAGTAGTCCAGCAGCGGGTTGCGCAGGCGCTTGAACAGGGCCCCGGTGGGAAACCGTCCCGCCACCGCCTGGGCCCCGGCCTCGATGCTCACGGTGTGGCCGTTGAGCAGGATGATGGAGCGCCCCTCGTTGAGACACTCGCGGATGTGCTCCTCGCCCTCGATCTTCACCATGCGGTCGAGCCGGGCCCGGCTGCCCCACCACAGCACGCCCAGGTCCAGCAGGCTGCGCATCTGGTAGTAGAAGTGCTCGCGCGCCATGCGCTCGCGCGCCGCCTCGTCCAGCTCCGGGAAGCACCAGCGCAGGTTGATGTCCGCGATGCGCCGGCGTTTGCCGTTGCGGCGCCAGGCCAGGCGGGCCAGTCCCCGTGCCAGGCGGTCGCGCAGGCGCCGCGGCAGGCGCGCCACCAGCCACATGACGCCCAGGCCCAGCCAGGTGGGCCAGTGGCGCGGGCCCAGCCAGCGCAGGCGGAAGCGCGGGCGGTAGACGCCGTCCGGCGTCACGTCACCGGCGGGGGAGCGCTTGAGAAACCGTGGCAGGCGCATGGTCGGGTGGTTGGAACCGGCGGAAGGGCTTTGGTTCAGCCGCGCAGCTCGGCCAGCAGGCGGTCGAGCATGGTGCCGGCCTGGCCGGCATAACCGCCGCCGAACAGGTTGTAGTGATTGAGGATGTGGTAGAGGTTGTAGAGGGTCTTGCGCACCGCGTAGCCCGGGTCCCGCGGCCAGGCCTCGTCGTAGGCGGCGTGGAAATCGCGCCCGAAGCCCCCGAACAGCTCGGTCATGGCGAGATCGGCCTCGCGGTCGCCGTAGTACACCGCGGGATCGAAGATCACGGGCTCGCCGGTCCTGGCCACGCCCTGGTTGCCGCCCCACAGGTCGCCGTGCAGCAGCGACGGCACCGGCCGGTAGTCGGTGAAGAAGGCGTCGAGGTCCGCCTGCAGGCGCTCGCCCTTGTCCACCACCGCGCGCGGGGCACCGTTGCGTGCGGCGAGCTGCAACTGGAAACCCAGCCGGTGCTCGCGCCAGAACGCCACCCAGTCGTCGCTCCAGGTGTTGGGCTGGGGTGTTGCGCCGATGGTGTTGTCCCGGTGCCAGCCGAACCGGTCGCGGGTGGCGCGGTGCATGGCCGCCAGCTCCCGCCCCAGCCGCGCCCCCGCGCCACCGCCCCCCATGTCGATCCACTCCATGACCAGGTAGGCCTGGCCGCCGGCGGTGCCGTGGCACACCGGCCGCGGCACCCGCACCGCCCCGGCCGCGGCCATCTCCGCCAGGCCCTCGGCCTCGGCGGCGAACATCTCCAGGCCATCGGCACTGTTGCCCTTGACGAAGTAGTCCCGTCCCTGCTCGCCGCGCAGGCGCCAGGCGCTGTTGATGCAGCCGCCGCCCACGCTCTCGGCCCGGGCCACGGCGAACGGCTCGCCGGTGGCCTCGCTGATGTGTCGGCTGATGTGCTGCCAGTCCATGGGAAATCCGCTGCCCGGGACACCGGGAGGCGCGATCATACCGGATCCCGGGCTCCCGCTTCAGATCCCCGCCCGGCTAAAGCCCCCCGCTACAGCTCCGCTAATCGGGGTATGGCACAGGCACGGATCCGACCTCTTCACCAGGAAATGGGCCGGCCCCGGCTGGAGGCCTTCGTGGAGGCATTCTTCGCCCGTCTGCTGGAGGACCCCGTGCTGGGCCCGTATTTCCGCGACCTGCCCGATCCGGCGCGGCACCTGGCGCGGTTCACCGATTTCTGGTGGATCGCCCTGGGCGGGGAAAGCCGGGATCCGCCGCTCATCGACATGGTGGGGGCCCACCGCCACCTCAAGCTCGGCCGCGCCCTCATCAACCGCTGGCTGGGCCTGTTCGCGGAAACCGCCCACGCCCACC
>JALUTW010000111.1 GCA_027021685.1 Chromatiales bacterium
GGTGCGGCTCTGCGGCTCCAGGTTCTGGCGCGTGAGAATGAGCGAGGTGGGCCCGTCGCTGCGCTCCAACGCCGCCTTCCAGGCCACTGCCGTCTCCACCAGGTCACAGGGCCGCCACACCGACATGTTGGGGATCATGCGCAGGGAGGCCACGTGCTCGATGGGCTGGTGGGTGGGGCCGTCCTCGCCCAGACCGATGGAATCGTGGGTGAAGACGTAGATGGTGCGCAGCTTCATGAGCGCGGACATGCGCAGGGCGTTGCGCGCGTAATCGGAGAACACCAGGAAGGTACCGCCGTAGGGGATGAAGCCGCCGTGCAGGGCCATGCCGTTCATCATGGCGGCCATGCCGAACTCGCGCACGCCGTAGTGAATGTAGTTGCCGTCGGCCACCGTGTTGGTGATGGAGACCGAGCCTTTCCAGTCGGTGTTGTTGGAGCCGGTGAGGTCGGCCGAACCGCCCAGCATCTCCGGCAGCAGCGGGGCATAGGCGTTGATGGCGGCCTGCGACGCCTTGCGCGTGGCCATCTTGTCGTTCCTGGCCACCATCTCCGCGATCACGGCACGGGCCTTCTCCGCCCAGTCGGCGGGGAACTCGCCCTTCATGCGCCGCTCCAGCTCGGCCGCCAGGTCGGGATGGGCGGCCTTGTAGGCGGCGAACTTCTCGTTCCAGGCCGCCTCGGCCCTGGCCCCCTTCTCGCGGGCGTCCCAGCCGGCGTAGATCTCGTCCGGGATCTCGAACGGCGGGTACTTCCAGCCCAGGTTCTCGCGGGTGGCAGCCACCTCGTCCTCGCCCAGGGGGGCACCGTGGCAGTCGTGGCTGCCGCACAGGTTGGGGGCGCCGTAGCCGATCACGGTCTTGCAGCAGATGAGGCTGGGCTTGTCGTTGACCGAGCGGGCCTCGCGGATGGCCTTGGCGATGGCCTCCGGGTCGTGGCCGTCCACGTTGCGCACCACGTGCCAGCCGTAGGCCTCGAACCGGGCCGGGGTGTCGTCGGTGAACCAGCCGTCCACGTGGCCGTCGATGGAGATGCCGTTGTCGTCCCAGAAGGCGATGAGCTTGCCCAGGCCCAGGGTCCCGGCCAGGGAGCAGGCCTCGTGGGAGACGCCCTCCATGAGGCAGCCGTCGCCCAGGAACACGTAGGTGTAGTGGTCGATGACGTGGTGACCGTCACGGTTGAACTGCGCGGCCAGGACCTTCTCCGCCAGGGCCATGCCCACGGCATTGGTGATGCCCTGCCCCAGGGGGCCGGTGGTGGTCTCCACCCCCGGGGTATAGCCGTACTCGGGGTGGCCCGGGGTCTTGGAATGGAGCTGGCGGAAGTTCCTGATGTCCTCCATGCTGAGGTCGTAGCCCGACAGGTGCAGCAGGGAGTAGATGAGCATGGAGCCATGACCGTTGGAGAGCACGAAGCGGTCGCGATCCCACCACTTGGGATTGTTGGGGTTGTGCCTGAGGAAGTCGTTCCACAGCACCTCGGCGATGTCGGCCATGCCCATGGGTGCCCCAGGGTGGCCCGACTTGGCCTTCTGCACCGCGTCCATGCTGAGCGCCCGGATGGCGTTGGCGAGTTCTCGGCGGTCTGGCATCGTCGTCTCCTGATTTCTGCAAGGAATTCTTGTTGCAATCCATAAACCGCTGGGGCGCACGCCGCCGGGACCGGCGGTGGCGCCCCAGGGCCGGATGCCGCGGCACCCGGCGTCGTCTGTTCGTCATGTGTGCGTGGGACTACGGCAGAAACGCCGTGCTGATGGCTCCAGGCCTCCCCCCACCTGCCCCGGTCACGGCACAACCCCACGGACCCCGGGCAAAGAGGCGCTAATTTTGACCGTTTTGCCCACCCCGGGCAAGCCACGGGGGTGCAGGTCGATAAACCAGGCTAAGCCACAGATAAATATATTAAATCCATGACGGGCTCAGGCCGCGCCCTCCTCGCGCCACTTGATGGAGCAGCCCATGGAAGGGATCTGCTCGGCCGGCCCGCGACCGGTCTGCGCGATCTGGACCATGGCCTCGAACAGCTCGCGGCGGGCGTCGGGCGGGGCGGTCTCCTTGCGCGAGGCGTCCAGCCGGCCCCGGTACTGGAGCTCCAGGTCGGCGTTGTAGCCGAAGAAATCGGGCGTGCACACCGCCCCGTAGGCCCGGGCCACTTCCTGGGTCTCGTCCAGCAGGTAGGGAAAGGGAAAGTCGTATTCCTCGGCCACCTTCTTCATGTTCTCGAAAGAGTCCTCTTCATATAAGGTGGGATCGTTGGACATGATGGCCACGCTCTTCACCCCGTAGTCCAGCAGCTCGCGGGCATCGCGCACGATGCGCTCGCGCACCGCCTTGACGTAGGGGCAGTGGTTGCAGATGAACATCACCAGGGTACCCTTCTCGCCCCGGCAGTCGTCCAGGGTCCAGATTCGGCCGTCCACGCCGGGCAGGGAAAAATCCACCGCCGGCTTGCCGAATTCACACACCGGTGTCTCGAGGCTGACCATGACCGTTCCTCCGTGCGCGCTTGCGGGAAGGCCAAGTATACCGCGCCGGGCCGCGGGCAAGTCCATGAAGTTTCGGCGGGAACCGGGGCCGGGCCCGTCATGCGGCCGGGCTAACCCTGGCGCATGACTGTAAATCGCCCCGGCGAGCGGCTAGACTAGGCAACTTTCAACGACTTGAGACGCGGCCGCGGGCCGCTGGCGCACGGAGCAACCATGGCCAAACGCTATCTGTTTACATCGGAATCGGTGTCCGAGGGACACCCGGACAAGATCTGCGACCAGATCTCCGACGCGGTCCTGGACGCCCTGCTGGAGCAGGACCCGGCCTCCCGCGTGGCCTGCGAGACCCTGGTCAAGACCGGCATGGTGCTGGTGGCCGGCGAGATCACCACCGAGGCCTGGGTGGACCTGGAGGAGGTGGTGCGCCACACGGTGCGCGACATCGGCTACACCTCCCCCGACATGGGCTTCGAATGGGAGACCTGCGCGGTGCTCAACGCCATCGGCAAGCAGTCGCCGGACATCGCCATGGGCGTGGACGAGTCCGAGGACCACGAGATGGGCGCCGGCGACCAGGGGCTCATGTTCGGCTTCGCCTGCAGCGAGACCGACGTGCTCATGCCGGCCCCCATCACCTACGCCCACCGCCTGGTCAAGCGCCAGGCCGAGGTGCGCAAGAACGGTGTCCTGCCCTGGCTGCGCCCGGACGCCAAGAGCCAGGTGACCTTCATCTACGAGGGCACCGAGCCGGTGGGGGTGGACGCGGTGGTGCTCTCCACCCAGCACGCGCCGGACATCTCCCAGGACGACCTGCACGAGGCGGTGA
>JALUTW010000112.1 GCA_027021685.1 Chromatiales bacterium
CACCTTCACCCTCCAGCTTGCCTCCAGCCGCAACCGGCAGCTCATCGAGAAGTACCTCACCGAGAACGGCCTGCAGGGACGGGCAGGCTATTACCGCAGCCTGCGCCAGGGTGAGCCCTGGTACGCCCTGGTCTACGGCAGCTTTCCCACCGCCGAGGCGGCCGCGGCGGCAGTGGATCGTCTGCCCCCGGAACTGCGCAAATGGTCGCCGTGGGTAAGGCGCATGCGCGACATCCACCGCGTGATGATGCGTGATGCCGCGCGGCTCGACCTGCAACGGGACGCCGGAAAAGATCATCCCGACCTGCCCCGATGCGCCGGGCCCGGATCGGGTGCTCACTGCGCCGCCGGATTCCGGAGGAGGTGTCGGCCTGACGCGCAGCCGTTAATGATCCCTTAATGTCCGCGCCGCGTAACGGCAAGGTTCATGTCACCGGATGTTGCAGTGCCTCATGTCCCCTGACATACTTGGATCCTCCCATGGGCGGGCCGTCCGTCCCCGGCCTGTTCGCGGCAAGGACGTTTGGATGGCAGCAGGACAGTCGCACCGCTTTTCCAGGAATCCGGCACGAGCCGTCAGGCACGGCCTTCTGGCTGCCGTGGCGTGTGCCCTGTTGTCCGCGTGTACCGGGCTGGTGGTGTATTCCACGGCGGACACCCAGGTGGGCGTCATCGATCCCGGGCTGCTGCAGGCCAACCGCCTGGCATTCATCACGCCTTCCACCATCACCGGGAAGGAGGAGGACAAGCAGGCCCTGGCCCTGGCCTTCGCCGGCGTATTGTCCGAACGCCGGCCCGACCTGCAGCTGGTGTCGCTGGCGGAGACCCTGAGCGCCATCAATGCCGCCGGCCTGTCGGAACGCTATCGCGACATGTACCACGACTACCGTGACACCGGGATCTTCCGCAGCGACATTCTGCGCGAGGTGGGCAAGGTCATTCACTCCCGCTTTCTCATCCAGCTCAAGCTGGCGCAGTTCGAGCAGGACAGCGCCGGGCGCTGGAGCATGCTGGGGTTGAGGCTGGTGGAGACCAAGCGGGCGCGCATGAGGCTGTTCTTTCAGATCTGGGACAGCACCACCGGCCGCATCGTCTGGGAGAGTCTGCACGAGCTGTCGGTGGCCAATGACACTTACACCGAGCGTGCCGTGACCTTCCGCGACGTGGCGCGCCGTGTTGCCAATGATGTCGCCGATCTCCTGCCGGGTCGCCCACCCTCGCCACCGTTCCCGGAGGAACCGGAGGAAGGAGAATAGGACGTCTCCGGAACCACCTCCCGGTGGAGCGCCGGGGCCTGGCTGGAAATCCATCACCGCAGGAGCGCCGCCCCGGCGCGAATCCCGGACTGCACCGAGGACCTCAACCCGTCTCGACGCCTTCCGGCACCGCCAGCTCCACGGTGCACAGGGCGGTGTAGCGCACGCCGCCGTCGGCGGCCTCGCTCTGGTAGAGCGAGAGCGTGTCCCCCCACCATGCCGCCTCCACTGCCACCGGTTCGAAAGGCTTGAGCGGCCGGCGCCCGCGGGCGCTGCGGCGGCTGCGAGCCACGGTGATGTGCGGCACCAGGGGGCGGCTCTCCACGGCGACCCCCAGGGCGGTCAGCGCCTCGCGCAAGGCCTGGTGCAGGGTATCGAGCGCATCATCGCTGGTCACCATGGCCGCCACCACGTGCGGGCGCTGGGTGGGAAAGGGCTCCAGCCGTGTCAGCCGCAGGTGCGGCGCGGCATGCCGGGCGAGGGCAGACAGGGTGTCGCACAGGCCGGCGACGCTGGACGCCGGCGTGGGGCCGAGAAAGGCCAGGGTCAGGTGATAGTTGTCCGGCGGCAGCCAGCGCACCTCGCGCAGGGCACGTTCCCTGCGCATGGCCTGGGTGGCGGCATGCAGCGTCTCGCGTATCTCCGCCGGCAGCGGAATGGCGATGAAGGTCCGCAGGATACGGTCGGAGCGTTCGTTTCCGTTCATGGTGGTTGCAGCTTAGATCGCATGCATCGCCGGTGGCAAGAACGTCGGCCGCGCTGCTGCCGCACCCTGCAAGACAACAGGTTTCTGCCTCCCGGCATCTGTTCCCTGTTCCCTGAACCGGCCCGTGGTGTCAGCGAAAGTCCCGCGACGGGGTCACCAGGTCACCCAGCAGGTGCGAGTGGTCCACCAGCCGGCGGGCGACGAGGTGCTGTACCCCGTCCTCGCGCTGCACCGTCCCGTGCACGCCCAGCAGGCGCCCGTGCAGCACCTCGCGCCGGTGGCGCGTCACCAGCGAGGCCCAGACGATGACATTGACGTGGCCGGTTTCGTCCTCCAGGGTGAGAAACACCACCCCGTTTGCACTGCCCGGATGCTGGCGGTTGATCACCAGGCCCACGTAATGGGCGGTGTCATCATGGGCGACCCGTGCCAGTGCCGCCGCGTCCAGTGCACCCAGGGCCGCCAGCCGCGGGCGCAGCAGGGCCAGCGGGTGGCGGCGCAGGGACAGGCCGGTGCTGGCGTAGTCCATGACCACCTGGCGGCCCTCGGCGGGTGGGCGCAGCAGCGGCACCACCTTGTCCTCGTCGGGTGCCGGCGCCAGGGGTGGATCGCCGCCGGGCTCCAGCACGTACCAGTGGGCGCGGTGGCGGTGGCCGGCCAGCCCGGCCAGGGCGTCGGCCGCGGCCAGGGCCCGGCGGTCGCGGGCGTCGAGGCGGGTGCGGGCGAGGAAGTCGCGCACGCCGGTAAACGGCCGCGCGGCGCGCGCTTCCAGCAGCCGCTGTGCACCCGCGCGCGACAGACCCTTGACCATGCGCAGGCCCAGGCGCAGCGCCAGGTCGTGGCCGGCCGCCGGCCGTGATGCCGGCTCCAGGGTGCAGTCCCAGTCGCTGGCACATACGTCCACCGGACGCACCTCCACGCCGTGGCGCCGGGCATCCTGCACCAGCTGTGCCGGGGCATAGAAGCCCATGGGCTGGCTGTTGAGCAGGGCGCAGCAGAAGGCCGCCGGCTCGTGGTGCTTGAGCCAGGCGGAGACGTAGGCCAGCAGGGCAAAGCTGGCGGCGTGCGACTCGGGAAAGCCGTACTCGCCGAAGCCCTGGATCTGGCGGAAGATCCGCTCGGCGAAGTGCCCGCTGTAGCCGCGCGCGCGCATGCCCTCCAGGAGCCGCGCGCGAAACCGTTCCAGCGTGCCGCGCCGGCGCCAGCCGCCGAGGGCGCGGCGCAGGGCGTCGGCCTCGCCGGCGGAGAAGCCCGCCGCCACCATGGCCAGCTTGATCACCTGTTCCTGGAAGATGGGCACGCCCAGGGTGCGCTCCAGCACGCCGCGCACCGCCTCGCTGG
>JALUTW010000113.1 GCA_027021685.1 Chromatiales bacterium
CGGGTGAGCTAAGGTGTCCCGGGCACGGCGCAGTTGCCGGTACAGCCCCGTCCCGTCCCTCCTGTTCCGGCCACGCGAACCCAACGCAGAGACGCAGAGGACGCAGAGATTATTGTTGTAATCGAAATAAAATCGATATCTGTGAAATTCCGGCGGGCGGCCACGCGATGGGCGGCGCACAGGACGTGCCGGCAAGGCCAACGCACCGTCCCCTCCGGTGCGTTGGCGGGCGGCCGCACCCTTGTCCCTGTCCCCCGAATCGCCGGGGCGCACCGGAGAGATCCATGAACCCCACGCCCGCCGAGCACTTTCCCCCGCCCGACTGGCGCCACTGCACCCCGCCCGCGGCGGCGCCGCGCGTGCCGCTTTTGTACGAGTTTCCGGGCAGCCTGGCCTGCCGCCAGGTGAAGCTGGCGCTGGCGGAAAAGGGCCTGGACTGGCGCGGGCTGCTGGTCAACCGCCTCACCCTGGACCACCTGGCGCCGGACTACCTGGGCCTGAACCCCCGCGGCGAGGTGCCCACCCTGGTGGACGGGGACTGCGTGGTCTACGACACCGTGTCCATCCTGCGCTACGTGGACGAGCGCCTGCCGGGGCCGCCGCTGACCCCCGCGGATCCCGCCGCGCGCCAGCGCATGGACCAGTGGCTGGAGGTCCAGCGCCGGCTGCCCATGCCCGAGCTGGAACTGGCCCTGGCCGGCGGCTGGCGCGGCCATTTCTGGCGCCACCAGCTCCGGCGGGAGGCGGTGGCGCTCAACCGCAGGCTGCGCCGGCACACGGGGCTGGCCGATCACTTCCAGTCGCGCCTGGACGAGGTGCTGCGCCTGCTCTCCACCCTGCAGTCGCGGGGCGAGATCCGCCGCCAGGTGGACACCTGCGCGGCCGTGCTCACCCGGCTGGAGGGCACCCTGGCCGCCCATCCCTTCGCCGCCGGCGAAGACTTCTCCCTGGCGGACGCCGCCTTCGGCCCGGCGCTCGAGCGCATGGCGGCCCTGCGCATGGACCGGCTGTGGGGCGGCGGGCGCCTGCCGCGGGTGGCCGACTACCTGGACCGGCTGCGGGCCCGGCCCGCCTTCGCCCGCATCCTGGCCGAGGACACCACGCCGGCGCGCCGGGCGCGGGTGTGGCTGCCCTACCTGTCGCCGCGCCTGGCGGTGGCGGTCCTGGTGCTGCTGGCCGCCGGCCTGTCGCTGCAGGTGCTGCTGTAGCCGCCGCCACGGCGGCGCGACGCCCGCACCGCGGCCAAGGTTCCCTTCCGGTCCCTGTTTGCGGCGCCCCGTCACACCCGGTGCAGACCGCCGCCCGGGCCCGCCGGTTTTGTGCCGCCGTTGGCAGATCGAGGCGTCGGCCGCCACTAGCATCACGCGCCCGGTCCCGGACGGGGAACTGCGGGGGCGGGACCGGTCCAAGTCAGCGCCCGTACCCCCGCGGGCGCTCACATGGAGAGGTGACGACCATGACCACCGACAAGCCCTGGCTGCAGGTGCGCGGCGATCCCTCGGTGCGGCAGACGGTGTTCCTGCAGGAGCGGGTGGAGAGCCTGTTCGACACCCGCCTCATGGAGCTGCATGCCGTGGTGCAGCAGCTGCTGTGCATGCGCGGCGTGTTCCACGCCAAGATCCACTATTCCTCCAACCAGCTCACCTGCTGGCTGTACAACGACCCCTACCGCTACCGGGTGTACGTGGGCGAGGAGATCTTCGCCGACGGCTTCCTCGACCAGTTCGAGCAGGTGATGCCGGCCTATGCGCCGGTGATCCCGGCCTGGGACGTGGGCAACATCCTCGACGTGTTCCGCCGCCTGCGCTTCCAGGACGAGCAGCTCTACCTGCGCAACGCCTCCATCAACATCATCAACGGCCTCATCGGCGTGACCTTCTCCTGCGACGGGTCCCACTACATCCGCTACCACGCCTTCCACGAGACGGTGAAGCTGCTGTGGATCAAAGGGGGCCGGGCGCCGGGGTAGGCGGCGGGTTTGCGGCCGCGAGCCGCCGCAGCCGGGCCCGGCGTTCTGCGGGCGGCAGCTCCCCCAGGGCCGCGGCGCGGCGGTGGAACGCCTCCCAGTCGCCGCTCGAACGGTGAAGCGCCGCGAAGGCGGGGATCCACTCGTTGTACACCGCCACCAGCGCCAGGTGGGCGTTGTTGAGAGGTTGCGCCATCCACCTGTCGTAACCGCCGTACCCGTCCCACCGGCGTTTCCATGCCGCGTACTCGCGGCGCAGCCGCCGAAACTCCCCGGCCTTCCGCCGGCGTTTCTCCCCCGCCGGCAGGTCCCGGGCGTACAGCACGGCCAGCCGCCCGCGGGCGGCCAGGAGCAGGCGGCGGAACGAGGCCTCCCGCGCCAGGGCCCGCCGGTGGCGGTGCCAGGCCGCCTCGTCGCCCCGCGCCCGGTACCACTGGCGCACCCCCTCGCGCTCGACGAAACTGGCATAGGACTCGTTGAAGGCGGTGTCGTCCTCCACGTACAGCCGCTGATGGGCCAGCTCGTGGAAGATGACGCCGATGAAGCGCGCCTCGTCCAGGTCCATGAGGGTGTTGAGCAGCGGGTCGTCGAACCAGCCCAGGGTGGAATAGGCCCGCGCGCCGGCCACGTGCACGTCCAGGCCCTGGCGGGCCAGCTCCCGGGCGAAGGCCCGGGCCTCGTTCTCGTCGAAGTAGCCGCGGTAGCTGATGCAGCCGACGACGAAAAAGCACCAGGTCCTGGGCTCCACCGAGAACGGCTCGGCGGCGACCACGTTCCATACCGCGAAGCGCCGGCCCAGGTCGGCGTAGCTGCGGTAGCTGTCGTTGTCGGGCAGCGCCAGCACCCGGGTGGCGAAGGCGCGCACCTCCCGCGCCAGCTCCAGGCGGGCGCGCAGGCGGCCGTCCAGGCCGGGTTCGGCCAGGACCTCGTCCAGGGGCCGCGCGCGGGCCATGAGTTCCAGATGCCCCGACACGGCCCCGGCGTAGTAGTCCAGCGTGGCGCAGCCGGCGGCCGCCGGCAGGACCGCCGCCGCCAGAACCCTCAGGATGCTGCGCATTCCACCTCGCGCACCAGGATGGGCCCGCCGCACTTGGTGTCGAAGGCCACCGCGGCCTCCACCGCGCCGCGGGCGATGGCGGCCGGGTCGTCGAGCTGCTGGTACAGCACGTGCAGCGCGCCCAGGGCGTAGTCGCCGCCGGAGCCGATAGCGTAGTACTGGCGGAAGCGGGTCACGCTCATGTCGGAGCCCACGTGGAACAGGCCGCCCCGGTTGGCGATGAGAAAGGTGGTGTCGAGGTCACCGAAGGGCGAGTCCTTGTCGTCGCCCGGCTGGTCG
>JALUTW010000114.1 GCA_027021685.1 Chromatiales bacterium
AGCCGCGCGGCATAGTCGGCCAGGGCCGTCTCGTCGTCCAGGGGGATCCCCTGGCGGGCGGCGCCCAGCGCCACCAGACGGTAGAGGGCGCCGGAGTCGAGCATGTCCCAGCCCAGTTCCCGGGCCAGCAGCTGGGCAATGGTGCCCTTGCCCACCCCGCTGGGGCCGTCGATGGTGATGACCGGCGCCTGCTGCTCCCCCGTGCCCATGGGCGGCCTCACTCCGCCACCGCGATGTCGAGGCCGAGGCCCCCGGCGAGGTCGACGAAGCCCGGGAAGGAGGTATTGACGTTGGCGCAGTCGTGGATCACCACCGGGCCGTCGGCGCGCAGGGCGGCCATGGCAAAGGCCATGGCGATACGGTGGTCGCCGTGGGCGTGCACCTCGCCGCCGTGCAGCGACCCGCCGCGGATGACCATGCCGTCCTCGGTGGGCCGGGCATCGGCGCCCAGGGCCTGCAGGCCGTCGGCCATCACCTGGATGCGGTCGCTCTCCTTGACGCGCAGCTCGCGGGCGCCGGTGAGCACGGTCTCGCCCTCGGCGCAGGCGGCGGCGACGAAGAGCACCGGGAATTCGTCGATGGCCAGCGGCACCTGGTCCTCGGGGATGGCGATGCCGTGGAGCCGGCTGGCGCGCACCCGGATGTCGGCCACCGGCTCGCCGCCCACGGTCTGCTCGTTGCCCAGTTCCAGATGGGCGCCCATGGCGCGCAGGATATTGAGCACGCCGATGCGCGTGGGATTGATGCCCACGTGGCGCAGGGTGAGATCCGAGCCCGCGGCGATGCTCGCGCCGACGAGGAAGAAGGCCGCCGAGGAAATGTCCGCCGGGACGTCGATGCGCGTGGCGGTGAGGCGCCCGCCGCCCTGGATGCACACCTGCGAACCGTCGCGCTCCACCGGGTAACCGAAGCCCGCCAGCATGCGCTCGGTGTGGTCGCGCGTGGGCGCGGGCTCGGTGACACAGGTCTGGCCGTCGGCATACATGCCCGCCAGCAGCAGGCAGGACTTCACCTGCGCGCTGGCCACCGGCATGACGTAATCGATGCCGTGCAGGGGCCGCCCGCCGTGGATCCGCAGGGGCGGCCTGCCGTCGGCCTGGCTCGTCACCTCGGCGCCCATCTCCGCCAGCGGTTTCGTCACCCGTCCCATGGGCCGCTTGCTCAGGGAGGCGTCGCCGGTGAGACAGGTATCGAAGTCCTGCCCCGCCAGCAGGCCCGCCAGCAGGCGCATGGAGGTGCCGGAATTGCCGAGATCGAGATCCCCCGCCGGCGCGCGCAGGCCGTGCATGCCCACGCCGTGGATGACCACCTCGCCGTTGTTGGGCCCCTCGATGTCCACCCCCATGGCCTGGAAGGCGCGCAGGGTGGCGAGGCTGTCCTCGCCCTCGAGGAAACCGCTCACCGTGGTGGTGCCGTCGGCCAGCGCGCCCAGCATGATGCTGCGGTGGGAGATGGACTTGTCGCCGGGCACGCGGGCCTCGCCGCGCAGGCTGCCGCCGGGCTGGACGCGAAAGATGAGATCGTATGCTGAAGTCATGGGCCTGGGTGTGTCTGCTGGTCGGGTATCATTCGCAGGCATTGGCGTCGTCGCCGTGGCTCTCGCACCACTGGTCACGGGCCTGCTTGGCGCGCTCGAAGGTCTCGCGCAGGTAGCCGCCGTCCCCCTTGCGGATGGCCTCGGCCAGCCGCCCGAGATCGTCCCTGAAACGCTCGGTGACGCGCAGCAGTTCGTCGCGGTTGGCGAAACAGATGTCGTGCCACATGGCGGGGTTGCTGGAGGCGATGCGGGTGAAGTCGCGGAACCCCCCGGCGGCAAAGGCGAAGACCTCCTCGCGGTCGTCGCGGCGCGCCAGCGAGTCCACCAGCACGTAGGCCAGCATGTGCGGCAGGTGGCTGGTGGCGGCGAGCACGGCGTCGTGGTGGGCCACGCTGGTCTCCACCACCTGCGCGCCGCAGGCCTCCCACATGCGCCGCACCGTGGCCAGCGCCTCGGCATCGGTATGCTCGTCGGGGGTGAGGATCACCCGCCGGCCGCGAAACAGCTCGGCGAAGGAGGCCCCTACCCCGCTCTGCTCGGTACCGGCGATGGGATGGGCGGGCACGAAGCGCGACGGCAGTTGGCCGAAGACCTCGCGCGCGGCGGCCACCACGCTGCCCTTGGTGCTGCCCACGTCGGTGAGGATGGCGTCCTGCGCCAGGTGATCGCGGATGCGTTCCAGCACCGCCCGGCTCTCGCCCACCGGCACGGCCAGCACCACCACGTCGGCGCCGCGCACCGCCATGGCGGGATCGCCCTCGGCGCGGTCGATGACGCCCAGTTCCAGCGCCGCGTCGAGGCTTTCCTGGTGACGTGCGCAGCCGACGATCTCGCCCACCGCGCCCGCCTCGCGCAGGGCGCGCGCCAGCGAGCCGCCGATGAGGCCGACGCCGATGAGGCACAGTCGTTGAATAAAGGGTTCCGCCATGTCCCGCCCTGTACTCCCGGCTCAGGCCAGGATGGAAGCCAGTGCATCGAGGCAACGCCGGTTTTCGTTCTCCAGCCCCACCGTGATGCGCAAGTAACCCGGCATGTCGTAGTTCTCCACCGGGCGCACGATGATACCGGCTCGCAGCAGCGCTTCATAGACAGGCAGGGCCGAATCCGCCACCCGCACGCTGATGAAATTGCCCGCCGAGGGGATGTAATCCAGCCCCAGGGAGCGGAAGCCCGCCTCCAGCTGGCGCATGCCGGCCACGTTCACGGCGATGCTCTCGGCGAGATGCGCGTCGTCGTCCAGCGCCGCCGCGGCGGCGGCCAGCGCGAGGCTGTTGACGTTGAAGGGCGGGCGAATGCGGTTCATGAGATCGGCGAGATCCGGGTGCGAGAGGCCATAGCCCACGCGCAGGCCGGCGAGGCCGAAGGCCTTGGAGAAGGTGCGCGTGACCATGAGATTGGGGAAGTCCGCCAGCCAGCGCGTGGCGTCGGGATAGCCGTCGAGCCCCATGGCCGGCGCCGAGGCGTATTCGAAGTAGGCCTCGTCCACCACCGCCACCACGTGCCCCGGCAGGCCTTCGAGGAAGCCGCGCAGGTGGCTGGCGTCCAGCCAGGTGCCGGTGGGATTGTTGGGATTGGCGATGAAGATCACCCGCGTGCGCGGGGTCACCGCCGACGCCATGGCATCGAGATCGTGACCCCAGTCCCGCGCCGGGGTGACTACCGGCGTGCCGCCCGCCGCCCGGGTGACGATGGGATACATGGCGAAGGCATGGGCGGAGAAGATCACCTCGTCGCCCGGCTGCACCAGCGCGCGCAC
>JALUTW010000115.1 GCA_027021685.1 Chromatiales bacterium
CATGGACACCCCGCGGCCATGAACGGCTTCACGGTACGCCGCGTGCGTTTCGACGAAGCTCACGTGGACATCGCCGGCGTGCGCGAGGCGGTGTTCGTGGCCGAACAGGGCGTGCCCCTGGCGCTGGAATGGGACGGGCGTGACCACGAGGCACTGCACGTCATCGCGGTGACGTCCGCCGGCGAGGTGGTGGGCACCGGCCGCCTGCTGCCCGACGGGCGCATCGGCCGCATGGCGGTGCTCGCGCCCTGGCGCGGGCGCGGCGTGGGCAGTGCCATGCTCGATGCCCTGCTGGCGGCGGCGCGCGAACGGGGCCTGGCCCGGGTGACGCTCTCGGCCCAGGCGGCGGCCGTGCCCTTCTACGCCCGCCGCGGCTTCACCGCCGAGGGCGGGGAGTACGAGGAGGCCGGCATCCCCCACCGGCGCATGGTCCTGCGTCTGGCACCGGCGGGGGGTCCCCTATAGAATGGAATGACCATGGTGATGTTCGACCAATACGTGCTGGGTGTCAGCGAGAGCGAGCAGGAGCTGGAGGGCATCGAGGCCGTGGGCGGCGCCGCGCTGGCCCTGGCCGGCCAGGCCGGGCAGACGCTGGAAATCTTCACCCGCGACCTGGACCCGCGCCTGTACGACACGCCCGAGTTCGCCGACGCCTGCGCGCGCCTGGCCTGCAACGGCCGCCGCGCCCGCATCCGCATCCTGCTCATGGACGAGAACCCCGTGGTCCGCCATGGCCACCGCCTGGTGGAGCTGTCGCGCCGGCTCAGCTCCTTCATTCACATCCGCCTGGTGCACGAGGACTACCGCCACTGCACCCACGCCTACCTGGTGGCCGACGGCCGCGGCTACTGCTACCGCGAGCAGGGTGACCGCTACCAGGCCGTGATCAACTTCAACGACGTGCTGCGCGCGCGCGAGCTGGTGGACGAATTCAACGAGGTCTGGGAACACAGCCAGCCCTCGGCGGAGCTGCGCCGTCTCCACCTGTAGGACCGACCATGCCGTCATTCATCCGCACCATCGCCCTGTGCCTGCTGCTGGCCGCGGCCGCTCCCGCCGCCGCCCAGCTCATGGAGACCGAGACCTTCACCCTCCAGCACCGCACCGCGGAGGAAGCGGTGGTGCTGCTGGCGCCGTTCCTGCACGAGGAGGGCGTGCTGCTGCCCGACGGCCAGGAACTGTTCGTCAAGACCACGCCCGAGAACCTGCAGCAGATCCGGCAGATGCTCAAGGAGATCGATGCCGGCGATCGCATGCTGCGCATCTCCGTCACCATGGACCCGCGCATCGTCGAGGCCGCCCGCCGGCGCGGCCGGGTGCTGTCCACCGCCCCGCGCCACAGCCGCCCGCGCACCTACTACGTGGACACGGTGGAGGGCCAGTGGGCCACGGTCAAGGTGGCCACCCGCTACCCGGTGCGCGAGCGCTACACCACCGCCCGCGGCACCATCGCCGAGCGCATCATCTACCAGGGGCTGTCCGCCGGTTTCGAGGTGCTGCCGGTGCTGGACGGCGACACCGTCACCCTCAAGGTGCGTGCCCAGCACGTGAGCGGCGGCGCGGACAGCCCGCCCGCCGGCGGCGTCACCGGCACCGAGACGGTGATCCGCGGTCCGCTGGGAACCTGGCTCAGCCTCGCCGGCACCACCGAGGCCGCCGGCGACCGGGTGCACTCCACCGCAGACCGCTCCGGCCTGTCCCGGCTCATGGCCATCAAGGTGGACCTGGCCCCCGCCGCCCGGCCGGCGCCGGCCGCCCCCGCGGCGGAACCCGGCCCGCCGCCGGCACCGTCCGCGGCCGCGCCGGAGGGCGCGCCCGAAACCGTCCAGCCGCAGCCGGCGGCGCCGTGACCGCACCCGCGGTCCACTACACCGTGGTCCCGGCGGACCCCGGGGCCCACCTGTTCCAGGTCACGCTGCGCGTGGCGGCGCCCGATCCCGCGGGCCAGCGCCTGTGGATGCCGGCCTGGATCCCCGGCAGCTACATGATCCGCGACTTCGCCCGCCACGTGGTGACGCTGGAGGCGCGCGACGCCGGCGGCCCGCTCCCGGTGGAGAAACTGGACAAGCAGACCTGGCGCTGCGCCCCCGCCCGCGGCGCGCTGGAGGTGCGCTACCAGGTCTATGCCTGGGACCTGTCGGTGCGCGGGGCCCATTTCGATCAGACCCACGCCTACTTCAACGGCCCGTGCCTGTTCCTGGCCGCTGCCGGGCGCGAGGACGCCCCCTGCGCCGTCACCCTGCGCCCGCCGCCGGGACTGGACCACTGGCGCGTGGCCACCACCCTGCCCCGCGCCCCGGGCACGCCGCTGTGGGGCTTCGGCGACTACGCCGCCGCCGACTACGACGAGCTCATCGACCACCCGGTGGAGATGGGCACCTTCGACCTCGTGGACTTCAGCGTGGCCGGCACCCCCCACCACGTGGCGGTCACCGGCCGCCACCGCGGCGACCTCGACCGCCTGGCCCGCGATCTCCGGCGCATCTGCCAGACCCACGTGGACCTCTTCGGCGGACTGCCGGCCATGGAACGCTACCTGTTCCTGGTCACCGCCGTGGGCGAGGGCTACGGCGGGCTGGAACACCGCTCGAGCTGCAGCCTGCTGTGCAAGCGCGACGAGCTGCCCCCGCCGGGCGGGACCGCGGTGGACGAGGACTACCGCAACCTGCTGGGCCTGTGCTCCCACGAGTACTTCCACCTGTGGAACGTCAAGCGCATCCGGCCGCGGGCCTTCGTGCCCTTCGATCTCACCCGCGAGGTGCACACCCGGCTGCTGTGGGCCTTCGAGGGCATCACCTCCTACTACGACGACCTGGCCCTGGCCCGCAGCGGGGTCATCACGCCCGCCTCCTACCTGGAGCTGCTGGGCCGCACCGCCACCCGGGTCTGGCGCGGGCCCGGCCGCCGCCTGCAGAGCATCGCCGAGTCCAGCTTCGACGCCTGGACCCGCTTCTACAAGCAGGACGAGAACGCCGCCAACGCCATCGTCAGCTACTACACCAAGGGCGCCCTGGTGGCCCTGGCCCTGGACCTCACCCTGCGCCGCGCGAGCCGGGACGCCGCCGGCCTCGACGACCTCATGCGCCGCCTGTGGCAGGACTACGGCCGCACCGGCACCGGCGTGCCCGAGGACGCCGTCGAGGCCCTGGCCGCGGAGCTGGCCGGCACGCCGCTGGACGACTTCTTCGCCCGCCACGTCCACGGCACCGAGGATCCGCCCCTGGCCGAACTCCTGCGCGACGTGGGCGTGGCCTGGCACCTGCGCCCCGCCGCCGGGCCCGACGACAAGGGCGGCCGGCCCGCGGCGGACATCCCTCCCGTCCACCTGGGCGCGCGGCTGGAGCACGGCGACGGCGGCCTGCGCGTGGCCGCGGTGACCTGGGGCGGTCCGGCCCACGCCGCCGGCCTGGCCGCGGGCGATGTCCTGGTGGCGGCCGACGGCGTGCGCGCCACCAGCGGCGGCCTCGCCCGGCGCCTCCGGTATGCCCGGCCCGGCGAGCGCCTGCGCCTGCACGCCTTCCGCCGCGACGAGCTGCTGGAACTGGAACTGGTGCTTGGCGCGCCCCCGGCGGATACGGTATACCTGGAGTTCCAGGAAGACCCCGCGCCGGAGATCCTGGCCCGGAGGCAGCGCTGGCTGGGGACGCGGGAATGAGGCCATGGGATACAAGACACGCGAACAACGGCTGGTGGACCTGACCTATGCGGTCTACGTGCTCCAGGCGTTGGGCTTCGTCACCCTCGTCACCTTCTTCATCGCCGCCGGCATCAACCTGGTCCGCGCCCGCGACGTGCGCGACACCTGGCTCGCCCCCCACTTCCGCTGGCAGCTGCGCACCTTCTGGTCGGGGCTGCTGCTGGCCGCCGCCGGCCTCCTCACCCTGCAATACCTGGTGGGCTACGTGATCCTGCTCGTCGCCGGCGGCTGGGTGCTGTACCGCATCATCGTCGGCGCCACCCATCTCAAGCACCAGCGCGCGCCCTACCCGGCCCTGGCCCGGGAGCCCCGGGCCCCATGAGCGAAGACCCCGCGGCCGGCGAGTTCCCCCTCGCCCCGGAGCTGTGCTATCTCAACCACGCCGCGGTGGCGCCGTGGCCGCGGCGCGCGGCGGCGGCGGTGGCCCGCTTCGCCGAGGAGAACGCGCGCGAGGGCGCGCGCCACTACCCCCGCTGGCTGGAGACGGAGCAGCGGCTGCGCCAGCGGCTCGCCCGCCTGCTCAACGCCGCCTCGGCCGACGACATCGCCCTGCTCAAGAACACCTCCGAGGCCCTGTCGGTGGTGGCCCACGGCCTGGCCTGGCGCGCCGGCGACAACGTGATCATCAGCGACGAGGAGTTTCCGTCCAACCGCATCGTGTGGGAGTCCCTGGCGCCCCTGGGGGTGGAGGTGCGGCGCGTGAACCTGCACCGCGGTGAACCGGAGGCGGCGCTGCTCGGGGCCATGGACGACCGCACCCGGCTGCTGTCGGTGAGCTCGGTGCAGTACGCCTCGGGGCTGCGGCTGGATCTCCCGGCCCTGGGCCGCGGCTGCCGCGAGCGCGGCGTGCTGTTCTGCGTGGACGCCATCCAGAGCCTCGGCGCCCTGGCCGCCGACGTCGCCGCCTGGCAGGCCGACTTCGTCATGGCCGACGGCCACAAGTGGATGCTGGGGCCCGAGGGCCTGGCCGTGTTCTGGTGCCGGCCGGAGCTGCGCGAGGGCCTGGTGCTGCACCAGTACGGCTGGCACATGGTGGAGCACCACGACGACTTCGACCGCCTGGACTGGCGCCCGGCGCCCACCGCGCGCCGGTTCGAGTGCGGCAGCCCCAACATGCTGGGCATCCACGCCCTGGAGGCCAGCCTGTCCCTGCTCCAGGAGGTGGGCCTGGACGAGGTGGAGGCGCGCCTGCTGGATCGCAGCCGCCGCCTGCTGGAGGCCATCGCCGCGGCGCCGGAGCTGGAGCTGGTGAGCGACCCCGCGCCGGGGCGCGTGGCCGGCATCGTCACCTTCCGCCACCGCCGGCTGGACCCCGAGACGCTGCACCGGCATCTCACCGCCCACGGCGTGGTGTGCGCCCGGCGCGGGCCCGGCGTGCGCTTCTCGCCCCACTTCTACACCCCCGTCGAGGTCCTGGACCGCGCGGTGGCCCTGGCCGCCTCGGCCTGAATCCCGGATCCCTTGCGGGGGATCAAGTCCTGCCCCTTGCCGCCGCCCGGTGCGGCGCCTAAGCTTGAGGAAGAAGAAACAACAACAACCCAGGGAGGCGGCGCGACGTCGCATGCACCAGACACCGGCACACACCTGCTTGCCCCCGGCGCGGCCGGCCCCTTCGACCGCCGCCTCAAGCCCCGTCCCCCCGGGGACGATAACCCCGTTCGAGACCGCATCACTTTCACCGCCACCCGCCACGGAGGCCCTGCAACCCCCGCATGCCGCCGTGGTCTGAACCAGAAGGAAACACCCCCGGCGGAGACTTCGCCGCCGTCCGAGCCCCGCAGTGAAAGGAGTCCGGCATGAAACCTGAACACCTGGCCCTGCCCGCCGTCCTCACCGGGCTCGTGCTGCTGCCCCCCGACGCCGCGGGCTGGGGCCTGGCCCTGGCCCTGCTCGCGGTGGAGCTGCGCTGGCGGCGCCGCCCGCTGCCCGCCGCCACCGCCGCCGGCGACGAGCACCACTGGCGCAAGCGCTGGATCTCCGGGCCGCTGCTGCGCCTGTTCCGCGGCATGCTGCCGCCCATGTCCGACACCGAGCGCGAGGCCCTGGAGGCCGGCACCGTGTGGTGGGACGGCGAGCTGTTCTCCGGCCGCCCGCGCTGGCGCAAGCTGCACCGCCAGCCCGCGCCGGAACTCTCGCGCGAGGAGCAGGCCTTCCTCGACGGCCCCACCGAAGAGCTGTGCGCCATGCTCGACGACTGGGACATCACCCACGAGCGCTACGACCTGCCGCCGGAGGTGTGGCAGTTCATCAAGGACCAGGGCTTCTTCGGCATGATCATCCCGCGCCGCTACGGCGGGCTGGAGTTCTCCGCCCTGGGCCACTCGGCGGTGGTGATGAAGATCGCCACCCGCTCCATCACCGCCGCGGTGACGGTGATGGTGCCCAACTCCCTGGGCCCGGCCAAGCTGCTGCTGGAATACGGCACCGACGCGCAGAAGGACTACTATCTCCCGCGCCTGGCCCGGGGCGAGGAGATCCCCTGCTTCGCCCTCACCAGCCCGCAGGCCGGCTCGGATGCCTCGGCCATGCCCGACTTCGGCGTGGTCTGCCGCCAGGACTTCGAGGGCCGGAAGGACGTCCTCGGCATCCGCCTCACCTGGGAGAAGCGCTACATCACCCTGGGCCCGGTGGCCACCCTGCTCGGGCTGGCGTTCAAGCTCTACGACCCGGACCACCTCATCGGCGACGACGACGAGCCCGGCATCACCCTGGCCCTCATCCCCACCAGCCATCCCGGCGTCAACATCGGCCGCCGCCACCTGCCGCTCAACATCCCGTTCCAGAACGGCCCCAACAGCGGCAAGGACGTGTTCATCCCCATGGACTGGGTCATCGGCGGCAAGGACCGCGCCGGCCAGGGCTGGCGCATGCTCATGGAATGCCTGGCCGACGGCCGCTCCATCTCGCTGCCGGCCCTGGGCGTGGGCGCGGGCAAGCTGGCCTGCCGCGCGGTGGGGGCCTACGCCCGCATCCGCCGCCAGTTCAAGCTGCCCATCGGCCGCTTCGAGGGCGTGCAGGAGGCCCTGGCCCGCATCGCCGGGCTCACCTACCTCATGGACGCCGCGCGCCTGCTCACCGCCGCCGCCCTGGATCACGGCGAGAAGCCGTCGGTGATCTCGGCCATCGTCAAGTACCACCTCACCGAGGGCATGCGCCGCGCGGTCAACGACGCCATGGACGTGCTGGGCGGCGCCGGCATCTGCCTGGGCCCGCGCAACTTCATGGGCCGGGTGTACCAGGCGGTGCCCATCGCCATCACGGTGGAGGGCGCCAACATCCTCACCCGCAGCCTCATCATCTTCGGCCAGGGCGCGGTGCGCGCCCACCCCCACATCCTCAAGCTCATGGAGGCCATCAGCACCGAGGACCCGGAGGAGTCGCTGCAGAAGT
Organism: Chromatiales bacterium; assembly: GCA_027021685.1. Classification (GTDB taxonomy): domain Bacteria; phylum Pseudomonadota; class Gammaproteobacteria; order CAMYNG01; family CAMYNG01; genus JALUTW01. The sequence continues at coordinate 7,088 of JALUTW010000115.1, forward strand.
TCGACCGCGCCCTGTTCTCCCACGTGCGCTTCGTCATCGTCAACGTGCTGCGCACCTTCAGCTACGCCGTCACCCGCTCGCTGTTCGTGGTGGCGCCGGGGCGCGGCGTGGTGCGGCGCTACTACCAGCACCTCACCCGCATGAGCGCCGCCTTCGCCCTGCTGGCGGACGCCAGCATCATCACCCTGGGCGGATCGCTCAAGCGCCGGGAGCGGCTGTCGGCGCGCCTGGCCGACGTCCTCTCCCACCTGTACCTGGCCAGCGCCGCCCTGCACCGTTTCAACTCCGCCGGCTGCCCGCGCGAGGAACTGCCGTTGCTGCGCTGGGCCCTGAACCACAGCCTGTACACCATCCAGGACCGCATCAACGGCGTGCTGGCCAACTTCCCCAGCCGGCCGGTGGCCTGGCTCCTGCGCCTGTGCATCTTCCCCCTGGGGCGGCGCTTCCACGCCCCGGGCGACAGGCTGGACAAGGAGGTGGCCGAGCTGCTGCTGGCCCCCTCGCCCACCCGCGACCGCCTCACCTCCGGCATGTTCATCCCCAAGGCGCCGGATCAGCAGCTCGCGCGCATCGAGGACGCCCTGGTCAAGGTCATCACCGCCGAACACGCCGAGCGCAAGCTGCGCAAGGGCCTGCCCGGGGTCACCTGGCGCCTGGGCGGGCTGGAGGACGTGCTGCGCACGGCCCAGGACAAGGGCGTCATCGACGCCCAGGAGGCGGAACTCATCCGCCAGGCGGAGGCCGCCCGCCTCGAAGTGATCCGCGTGGATGACTTCCCGCCCGACTTCGGCAAAGGAACCCCCTCATGACGCAGGTGAAGAAAAAGACCACGAAGAAGAAACCCGCCGCGCGCAAGAAGACCGCCACCCGCGCCGCAGGCACCGGCCGCGCCTACAAGGGCCGCGAGGTGTACATCGTGGACGGCGCGCGCACGCCCTTTCTCAAGGCGCGCGGCAGGCCGGGGCCGTTCCACGCCGCCGAGCTGGCGCTGGGCTGCGCCCGGCCGCTGCTGGCGCGCCAGCCCTTCATGCCCGACGCCCTGGACCAGGTGGTGCTGGGCTGCGTCATGCCGGGACCGGACGAGGCCAACATCGCCCGCGTCGTCGCCCTGCGCCTGGGCTGCGGCAAGGACGTGCCCGCCTACACCGTGCAGCGCAACTGCGCCTCCGGCCTCCAGGCCCTGGACAGCGCGGCCAAGGACATCGCCCTGGGCCGGGCCGACCTGGTCCTGGCCGGCGGGGTGGAGTCCATGAGCCACGCGCCGGTGCTGCTCAACGAGGCCATGGTGGCCTGGCTGGCCGATCTCAACCGCGCCCGCACCCCGCTGGACAAGCTGCGCGTCATCGCCGGCCTGCGCGCGAAACACCTCAAGCCCGTCATCGGCCTGCTGCGCGGCCTCACCGACCCGGTGGTGGGCCTGTCCATGGGCCAGACCGCCGAGAACCTGGCCTGGCGCTTCGGCATCTCGCGCGAGGCCATGGACGCCTACGCCCTGCGCTCCCACCAGCGCCTGGCCCGGGCCCAGGACGAAAACCTGCTGGGCGAGATCGAACCCCTCTACGACACCCGCGGCAAGGCCTACCTCGATGACGACGGCCTGCGCCGCGACACCAGCATGGAGTCGCTGGCCAGGCTGAAACCGGTGTTCGACAAGCCCTTCGGCAACGTCACCGCCGGCAACAGCGCGCAGGTCACCGACGGCGCCGCGGCCCTGATCCTGGCCAGCGACAAGGCGGTGAAGCAATACGACCTGCCGGTGCTGGGCCGCATCGTGGACTGCGAGTGGGCCGGCGTGCTGCCCGAGCAGATGGGACTGGGGCCGGTGCATGCCAGCACCCCCCTGCTCAGGCGCCACAAGCTGGGCCTCGATGACGTGGACTACTGGGAGATCAACGAGGCCTTCGCCGCCCAGGTGCTGGCCTGCCTCGCGGCCTGGGCCGACGACGACTACTGCCGCACCGAGCTGGGCCTGCCCGGCGCCCTGGGCGAGCTGGACCAGGAGCGCCTCAACGTGGACGGCGGCGGCGTCAGCCTCGGCCATCCCGTGGGCGCCAGCGGCGCGCGCATCGTCCTCCACCTGCTGCACGTGCTGGCGCGCAACAATGCCCGCACCGGCATCGCCACCCTGTGCATCGGCGGCGGCCAGGGCGGCGCCATGCTGGTGGAACGCCCGGGCCCGTAACGGAACGCACAAGGAAAACGACCCATGGCCACACCGTACAAGCACTGGCGCGAGGAACGCGACGGCGACAACATCGCCTGGCTCACCCTCGACCGCGCCGACGCCTCCGTCAACACCCTCTCGGCCGAGGTGCTGGAGGAGCTGGATCGCCTGCTCAAGGACATCGCCGCCAGCCCGCCGGCGGCGCTGGTGATCCGCTCGGGCAAGGCCAACGGCTTCATCGCCGGCGCCGACGTGCGCGAGTTCACCCGCTTCGAGAGCGAGGCCGAGGCCCTGGCCGCGGTGCAGCGCGGGCACCAGCTCATGAACACCCTGGCCGCACTGCCGTTTCCCACCGTGGCCATGATCAAGGGCTTCTGCCTGGGCGGCGGCCTGGAGCTGGCCCTGGCCTGCCGCCACCGCGTGGCCTGCGACGATCCCGGCACCCGGCTCGGCCTGCCCGAGGTGCGCCTGGGCATCCACCCCGGTTTCGGCGGCACCCTGCGCCTCATCCAGCTCATCGGCGCGCCGGCGGCGCTGGACGCCATGCTCACCGGCCGCAGCCTCTCGGCCCGCGCCGCGCGCCGGCTGGGCCTGGTGGACCACGCCGTGCCCGAGCGCCACCTGCTCACCGCCGCGCGCGAGACCGCCCTGCATCCCCCGCGGCGCAAGCCCCTGGCCTGGTGGAAGCGCCTGGCCTCGGCCCCGTGGGTGCGGCCCTGGCTGGGCCGCTACATGGCGCGCAAGGTGGCGGCCAGGGCGCCCCGCAACCACTACCCGGCGCCCTACGCCATCATCGACCTGTGGGTGCAGCACTACGACAACCCCGCGCGCATGCTGCAGGAGGAGGCCGCCTCCATCGCCCGCCTCATCGTCGGGCGCACGGCCCGGAACCTGGTGCGGGTGTTCCTGCTCCAGGAGGACCTCAAGGGCCTGGCCCGCGACAGCGGTTTCGAGCCGCGCCACGTGCACGTGGTGGGCGCCGGCGTCATGGGCGGCGACATCGCGAGCTGGTGCGCCCTGCAGGGCCTCACCGTCACCATCCAGGACCGCAGCCACGAGACCCTGGCCCGCGCGGTCCAGCGCGCCCACGACCTGTTCCGCAAGAAGCTCAAGAGGGACCGCCTGGGGATCCAGGCCGCCATGGACCGCTTCGTGCCCGACCCCCACGGCCACGGCGCGCGCCGCGCCGACCTCGTCATCGAGGCCATCTTCGAGGACCCGGAGGTCAAGCGCGAGCTGTTCCGCGGTCTCGACCCGGAGACCCGGCCCGAGGCCCTCATCGCCACCAACACCTCCAGCATCCCGCTGGAGGAACTGGCCCCGGCGCTCAAGGACCCGGCCCGCCTCATCGGCCTGCACTTCTTCAACCCGGTGGCCAAGATGCCGCTGGTGGAGGTGGTCCACGGCCGGCCCACCGCGCGCGAGCGCGTGCAGCAGGGCGCGGCCTTCGCCCGGCGCATCAACCGCCTGCCGCTGCCGGTGACCAGCACCCCCGGCTTCCTCGTCAACCGCATCCTCATGCCCTACCTGGTGGAGGCGGTGGTGCTGTACGAGGAAGGCGTGCCGGCGCCGGTCATCGACAAGGCGGCGGTGGAGTTCGGCATGCCCATGGGCCCCATCGAGCTGGCCGACACCGTGGGCCTGGACATCTGCCTGCACGTGGCCGAGATCCTGTCCCGGAGCATGGCCATCGAGGTGCCGGCCCCCCTCAAGCAGCTCGTGGACCAGGGCCGGCTGGGCAAGAAGAGCGGCCAGGGCTTCTACCCCTTCCGCAAGGGCAAGCCGGTCAAGCCGCAGGTGGACCGCAACTACTCGCCGCCGGCGGACCTGCAGGACCGGCTCATGCTGCGCCTGCTCAACGAGGCGGTGGCCTGCCTGCGGGAAAAGGTGGTGGACTCCGCCGACCATCTCGACGCCGGCGTCATCTTCGGCACCGGCTTTGCCCCCTTCCGCGGCGGACCACTCCATTATATTATGACCCGCGGGCCGGCCCAGTTGCGCCAGACCCTGGAGAAGCTGCAGGCCCGGCACGGCGACCGCTTCGCCCCCGATCCCGGCTGGCGCGAGCTGGAGGCCCAGGCCACGCAGCAACAAGAAGAAGAACCGGCATGAACCGCACCGACTACATCCCGGTCGACGAGGCCCGCACCCTGCCCGGGCTGTTTCTCAAGCGAGTACAACGCAGCGCCGGCATCACCGCCTACCACCAGTACGACCCCGGCACCACGCGCTGGAACCGCTACACCTGGGGCGAGACCGCGCGCGAGGTGGGCCGCTGGCAGGCGGCCCTGGAGGCCGAGGGCCTCAAGGCCGGCGACCGCATCGGCATCATGCTGCGCAACTGCCGCGAGTGGGTGCTGCTGGAGCAGGCCGCCCTCGGCCTGGGCATGGTGGTGGTGCCGCTGTACACCAACGACCGCGCCGGCAACGTCGCCTACATCGTCAACGACGCCACGGTCAAGCTGCTGCTCATCGAGGGCGGGGAGACCTGGCACAACATCCGCGAGGCGCGCGATCAGTTCGGGCCCCTCAAGCGCATCCTCACCCTGCAGCGGGTGGAGGATCCGGATGACGATCGCCTCCTGCACGCCGCCGACTGGCTGCCGGCCGGGGGGCGCGAACCGGCCGAGCCCGATCTCTATCCCCAGCAGCTCGCCACCATCGTCTACACCTCCGGCACCACCGGCCGGCCCAAGGGGGTGATGCTGAGCCATCACAACATCCTGTGGAACGCCTGGGCCTCCACCCGCATCGTGCCGGTCTACACCGACGACCTGTTCCTGTCCTTCCTGCCCCTGTCGCACATGTTCGAGCGCACGGTGGGCCACTACATCCCCATCCTGGCCGGGGCCCAGGTCGCCTACGCCCGCTCCATCCCGGAGCTGGCCGAGGACCTGCGCACCATGCGCCCCACGGTGCTCATCTCGGTGCCGCGCATCTTCGAGCGCGTGTACAACAAGATCCAGGCCGGCCTGGAGGAAAAGCCGCCGCTGGCGCGCAGGCTGTTCCAGGCCGCGGTGGACGTGGGCTGGCAGCGGTTCCAGGTGCGGCAGAAGCGCGCGGCCTGGACCCCGCGCCTGCTGCTGCACCCGCTGCTGCACGCCCTGGTGGGCCGCAAGGTCATGGCCGGGCTCGGCGGGCGCCTGCGCGTGTCCATCTCCGGCGGCGCGCCGCTGTCCGTGGATATCGCCCGCACCTTCATCGGCCTCGGCCTGGAGCTGATCCAGGGCTATGGCCTCACCGAGACCAGCCCCGTCATCAGCGCCAACCCGCCCGACGACAACGACCCCGCCAGCGTCGGCGTGCCCCTGCCCGACGTGGAGGTGCGCATCGGCGAGGACGACGAGCTGCTGGTGCGCAGTCCCGGGGTGATGCTGGGCTACTGGAACAACGACGAGGCCACGCGGGCGGCCATCGACCGCGACGGCTGGTTCCACACCGGCGACCAGGCCCGCATCGAACGCGACCACATCTACATCACCGGCCGCATCAAGGAAATCCTGGTCCTGGCCAACGGCGAAAAGGTGCCGCCGGCCGACGTGGAGATGGCCATCGCCAACGATCCCCTGTTCGAGCAGGTGATGGTGGTGGGCGAAGGCCGGCCCTACATGGCGGCCATCGCGGTCCTGGAGCAGGACCACTGGCGCGAGCTGGCCCGGTCCCTGGACCTGGACCCCGACGATCCCGCCGCGCTCACCAGCGACAAGGCCACCGAGGCCGTGCTCGACCGCATCCACGACCAGATGAAGGCCTTTCCCGGCTACGCCCAGATCTACCGCGTGATCCTCACCCTCGAGCCCTGGACCGTGGAAGACGGCCTCATCACCCCCACCCTCAAGCTGCGGCGCAAGCAGATCATGGAGCGTTTCGCCGATCGCATCGAAGCCCTCTACGCGGGCCACTGACGCCACCGCGCCGTGCTCGGCCAAGACGACTGCCTGCCCCGGGAACGCGAGCCGGCCATCCGCGTGGTGGCCATGCCCGCCGACACCAACGCCGCCGGCGACATCTTCGGCGGCTGGCTCATGTCCCAGGTGGATATCGCCGGCTCCATCGCCGCCATCGAGCGCGCCGCCGGGCGCGTCGTCACCGTCGCCGTCAACGAGTTCCGTTTCCTCAAGCCGGTCTTCGTGGGCGACCTGGTCTCGCTCTATTCGAAAGTCGAACGCGTGGGCAACACCTCGTTACAGGTGAGCGTCGAGGGCTACGCCCAGCGCCGCCTCCCCGCCGAGGGCTGCGAAAAGGTCTGCACCGCCGTGCTCACCTACGTCGCCATCGACGACCAGCGCCGGCCGCGGCCGGTGGACTGACGGACGCCCCTCTCCCGCCGGCCCATCAGCGGGGAATCCCTTCGGTGCCGCCATCCGCCATGGGCCGGCAGTCCAGCCAGCCCGGCTCGCGGAAGAACTTCGTGTCCACCGACGTGGAATACACGGCCCCGTCGCGCAGATCGATGAACATGGCCCGGCCGCCGCGCAGGACCTTCTGATCGTCGTAGACCCAGATTTCGATCCCGGTGACCCCCTTCACCTCGCGGCAGAAGTATTTCTCCCGCGGCTGCCCCACGTGAGCCAGCAGCTCCTTCCGCGACAGCCCCCCGTAGGCGAGCTCCGCCTTCTCCTCGTCGTCAGCATTCTTCTGTGCATCGAGCCCCGTGGCGCTGAGTATGGGCCACGAAAGGATGGCCAGCGGCACCAGCGGCGCATACTCCAGCGCCTCGATTGCTTCCGCGGCCTTCTCCTCCCCCGTCTTCTCCCTGGGCCCCTGCCAGAGCCGGCGCACCCGCCTGATGGTGGTGATCTCCGCCAGGGCAACGCTCGCTTCCCGGCCCTGCGCATCCACCACCCTCACCGCGTCATCGCCCTCCAGCCGCCTGACCGCGGCCCACCCGTCGGTCCCCTCGGCCTCGACGAAGACCTGGATCCAGACATTCTCGTCCTTCCTGCCCGACGCCAGGATGTTTCTGATGGAGATCCCCGGCAGCCGCTCCAGCTCCCCCCGCGAGTACTCCATGGTGCCGTACTCCGTGGTGTACCACCCGACCCGGGTGGCACAGCCCGCCGCCATGCACATGACCACGACGAGCCATGCAACCCTGCTGTTGATCCCTCGATGGCTGATCATCGATGCGTACCCCCGGGGACGCCCGGGAAACACGAACGGATTTGCCGGGAATGATGGTGCGGGATTGAAGTGCCGGACGGCCCCGGTTTCATCCGCCGCCCTCGGACCATACCAGCCCCCGCCGCCCGCGGGCAAAGGGCAGGATGCGGGCCCGGCAACCCGGGCCGGTCCCCATCGCCCCCTTCAGGCCCGTCCCGAAGGGGTACAAGCCGTTTCCCCGGCAGGCC
>JALUTW010000116.1 GCA_027021685.1 Chromatiales bacterium
CCGCCGCCGCGCGCCGGCGGACCCGGCACAGGGCGCCTGCCTTCTGCACCGTGGCCCGGTAGCGCCGGGCGGTGTCCTCGTCCAGCCGGCTCTTGAGCACGAACTCGCCGCCGGAGAACAGCCGCGCGATGCGCTCCTCCCCGGTGCGGAACAGGCGTGCCAGGTTGGCGATGACCTCGGCCCGGTCGTGGCCCTCCGCCACCTCGCCGCTGAACACCACTTCCCAGTCGTTGGCGCTCATCCGTTCCCCCTGTACCCGTTTGTGACGAAGTATATGCCCTGGCGGCCGGCGGGAGCGAGGCGCGGCTCACACGCGCGAGCGGCTCTCCCCCAGCACCACGCCGGCGGCAATGAGATGGGCAGTGCGCAGGGGCTCGGGGATGCGTCCGTGCAGCGCGAACCGGCGCAGGAGGCGGGCCGCCGCCTCGCGCTCCATGCCCGCCCGCTGCACGTACACCCCTTCCAGAGGTTCCATGGGCCCGGCCCTTTCGATGAGGCGCCACTTGCGCCGGCCGCCGGGCACCCGCGTCAACAACGCACGGCGCATGGCAGCCAGGTCCGGACGCCGTCGGCACACCACGAGCACCGGCCGGTCCACGGCCTCGGCCAGGGCGTGGATATCCACCACGTTGAAGCCGGCCAGCGCGATCCCCTGCAGCAGCACGGCATGGAGCTGGGGATGAAAGCGCGAGCCGGTGATGGCCTGGACCAGGCGCCGGGTGGCGTTGACCCCGTCGCGGCGCACCCGGCAGCTCAGGACGCCGTCGAGGCGCTCGCCGGCGAACACGGTGCCCACCACCAGCACGTCTCCGCGATGGCCGCGGGGAAAGGGAGCGTCGTCGAAACCGGCGACGTGGACCAGGCGCCGGGGCCGGGTCATGGACACACAAATTCCCGGAAAAATTGTGGAAACGGGAAGGCTTGCATCGCCCGGCTAGTATGCTATAGGCAGTAAAAGACCTACAACACGAGAGGGGAAGGAGGATGGTATTCAACCACGTCTGGGGCCTGTTTTCCCATCCGGAACGGGAATGGGAGGCCATTCGCGAAGAACGGTGCAGCATCGGCCGCTGCTACCTGTCCCACGTGGCCCTGCTGGCCGCGATTCCGCCGGTGGCGGCCTTCATCGGCGCCACCCGGGTGGGCTGGCGCGTGGGTTTCGGCGACCCGGTGCGCCTGACCACCGAGAGCGCACTGCAGATCGCCGTGGCCTTCTACCTGGCCATGCTGGTGGGGGTGTTCATCATGGGCAAGGCCATTCACTGGATGGCGCAGACCTACGGCGCCCGGCCCACCCTGGAGCGCTGCATCGTGCTGGCCGCCTACACCGCCACGCCCCTGTTCGTCTCGGGCGCGGTGGCCGTCTACCCGGTGCTGTGGCTGGACATGCTGGTGGGCCTGGCGGCCCTGGCCTACACGGTGTACCTGCTCTACACCGGCATCCCCCGCATGATGGGCGTCACCCGCGAGCAGGGCTTTCTGTTCGCCTCCGCGGTGCTCACCGTGGGCATGGTGGTGCTGGTGGGCATGCTGGCCGTGACCGCCCTGCTTTGGGGCGCCGGCCTGGCCCCGGCCTTCACCAACTGAACGGAACCGGCGGCCGGGCAGGGACCGCCCCGCCGCCCCGCACGTGACGCGGCTCGCTGTCCTCGCCACTGCGCTGTTCCCCGTCTGGGCCCTGGCGGGCTCGGCCTGGGCCCTGTGGCAGCCGGAGCTGTTCCAGCCGGCACGCGGGGCCATCGTGCCCCTGCTGGCGCTGGTGATGTTCGCCATGGGGCTGACCCTCACCCCGGCCGACTTCGCCCGTGCCTGGCGCCGTCCCCGTACCGTGGCCCTGGGCCTGGCCCTGCAGTACACGGTCATGCCGGTGGCGGCCCTGGGCGCGGCCCGGCTGCTGCACCTGCCCGAGGCCGCCCTGGTGGGCATGGTGCTGGTGGGAGCCAGCCCCGGCGGCACCGCCTCCAACGTGGTCTGCTACCTGGCGCGGGGTGACGTGGCCCTGTCCATCACCCTGACCCTGGCCTCCACCCTCCTGGCCGTGGCCGCCCTGCCGGCCCTGAGCTGGCTGTTGCTGGGCCACGTGGTCCCGGTGCCGGCCCTGGCCATGCTGGAGAGCGTGGCCCGCATCGTGGTGGTGCCGGTGGCCGCCGGCGTCATCCTCAACGCGGCGGCAGGCCGGTGGCTGGCCCCGGCGGCCCCGCTGTTCCCCCTGCTGGCGGTGGCGGCCATCGTGTTCATCATCGCGGTCATCGTTGCCCTGAACCAGGCCCGGCTGCAGACCCTGGGGCCGGCGGTGGTGGCGGCGGTGGCGCTGCACAATGCCGCCGGCCTCGCAGCGGGCTGGGTGGGCGGACGCCTGGCCGGACTGGACCCCGCCGGCCGCCGCACCCTGGCCATCGAGGTGGGCATGCAAAACTCGGGGCTGGCGGTGGCCCTGGCGGTGAAGCACTTCAGCACCGCCGCCGCCCTGCCCGGGGCGGTGTTCAGCATCTGGCACAACCTCACCGGTTCCGCCCTGGCCGCCTGGTGGAGCCGCCGGCCGCGACACGGGGCCGCAGGCCAGTCGCGGGAGCGGCCGGACGGCCCGGAATAACGCGCGGGAATGTCCTGGCCGGTCGCCCGGTCCTCGCATCTGCGCTGGCGCGCCCGCAGTCCGGGACGCCGGCCGCGACACGGGGCCGCAGGCCAGTCGCGGGAGCGGCCGGACGGCCCGGAATGACGCGCGGGAATGTCCTGGCCGGTCACCCCGTCCTCGCACCTGCGCTGGCGCGCCCGCGGTCCGGGACGCCGGCCGCGACACGGGGCCGCAGGCCAGTCGCGGGAGCGGCCGGACGGCCAGGAATGACGCGCGGGAATGTCCTGGCCGGTCGCCCCGTCCTCGCACCTGCGCTGGTGCGCCCGCGGTCCGGGACGCCGGCCGCGACACGGGGCCGCAGGCCAGTCGCGGGAGCGGCCGGACGGCCCGGAGTGACGCGTGGGAATGTCCTGGCCGGTCACCCGGTCCTCGCATCTGCACTGGCGCGCCCGCGGTCCGCGGTCCGGGACGCCGGCCGCAAACCGGCCGCGCAGGCGGCTGACTGGCGTTGCCGAACCCGGACCTGCGCCGGGTCCGGTGCCGGGAAAAGGCCGAAACGGCCTTTGCCCGGCGTCCCGTCAGGGCCCGCCCACGTAGTGCTCGATGGCCTCAATGACCAGCAGCTCGCCCAGGCGCTTGCCCGCGGCCTGGGCCTGCTCCGAGGGCAGGTCGGCCAGCCCGCACCCGGTACCGTACTTGAGCAGCGCCCCCATGGCCTGGGCCCAGGCCGGGGTGGCCGCGCCCTGCATCTGGGCCAGGACGCTGCGCAGAACCATCTTGCGCTGGGCCACGGGCATGGCCTTTTGCATGCAGCGGGCCACTGCGCCGGCATCGCCCGGCGGGCCGGCGGCCGCCACCGGCGTGAAGGGAATGGAAAACAGGAACACGAGCAGCGGAGCGAAAAAGGAAGCTTTCACGTCGCGGGCCTCGAACTGGGGTTGAAACCTGCAGGCCCGGGACACCGGGGCGATTCAGGCGCGGCGCACCGCGTCCAGGCTCACCACGGGCTCCGCGCCCACCACCTCGGCACTGTGCACGGCGCCGGCCGGCACCGCGATGCAGTCCCCCGCCTCCAGGACCACCGCCTCCCCTTCCAGGACGAGGCGGAAGCGCCCCGACAGGACGCCGTCGATCTTGTCCACGGCGTGGGTGTGCTCGGGGAAGACCGTTCCGGGCGGGTAGACGTAAGTATGGACGACGTAGCCGCGTGCCTCCAGCTTGCGGCGCATGGCCGCCTCGCTCAGGGGGCCGTCGCGCGCCTCGTCCCAGTGCTCCACCGCCATGGCTTCAGCCGTCGCCGGGCTTGCCCCCGGGGCCCATGAAGGTGGCGGGCAGACCCCCGGCGGGCAGCGACTTGCCGTCCAGCGCCACCACCTTGGCCGTGCCCTCTTTCTCCACCTCGTCGATGCGGATGACCGCGTGCAGCGGCACGTACAGGCGCTGCACCCCCTGGAACTCGTTGCGCAGGCGCTCCTCGGCCGGGTCGATGACACGCTGGGTGCGCTCGCCGAAGATGAGCCCCGCCACCTCCACGAAGCCCATGAGATCGGCGGTGCCCACCTCGCGGGCGTACAGCTCGTAGGCCTGGCCCTGGTTGACGAAGATGACCCGGTAGATGCGCTTGCTGCCCATGTGTTTCTCGCTCCTGCGGCCGCTGCCCGTCCCTCAATGGCGGCAGACGGCGGCCAGTTCAAGCCGGCGCAGGGGCGGGTGCCCCGGCCGGCGCCGGTGGACCCGGGCGGCGAAGGCCCGGAACCCCGGCCGTGCCGGCACCTGGAACAGGTGGGTGCGGCCCGGCCGGTCGCTGGCCCCGAAACCGGGCAGCGGCACCCGCACCCCGGGCCAGGCGGCGGCCACGTCCGCCCACAGGTCCTCGCGGCGGCGGCCGTCCACCGTGTACCACAGCTCCCGTGGCCGCAACAAGCCGCGCACGTGATCCAGGTGCCAGTGGGGCCGCCGCGGCGGCGACAGGTGGTGGGCCACGCGCGCGGCCAGGCCGCCCGGCCCCAGGGCCGAGCCCACATAGAGGTACCAGCCGGGACGGATCTCCAGCAGGCCCAGCCGGCCCACCCGGACCTCTCCCGCCCGGACCGCGTCCAGCACCAGCAGGTAGGTGCCGGGCGCCGCCGGCAACGTCCCGCACGCCGTCATGGGGCCATAGTGTACGGCGCCGTGGCGCATCCCGGTCCATGGTCAAGAATCCTCCCCTTCATCGGGCCGCAGGACGGCAGCGGAAAACTTGGCAACGTGACCCGGCTGGTATTTTGAGATAATCCGGGAACGCCACCGGCCCGCGGGCCGGTGGCGGCTTTCCCGGTGGACGACGATGAAACAGGACTCACTGGAGGTGGCCACCCGCGGCCGCGGCAGCTATGACATCACCGGCCGGGTGGCGGCGGTGGTGAGCGGCAGCGGCGTGCATACCGGCCTGTGCCACGTGTTCGTGCACCACACCAGCGCCTCGCTCATGCTGTGCGAGAACGCCGACCCCGACGTGCGCCGTGACCTGGATGCGTTCATGGCCCGCCTGGTGCCCGACGGGGATCCCCTGTTCCGCCATACGGCCGAAGGGCCCGACGACATGCCGGCCCACGTGCGCACGGTGCTCACCCAGACCGGGCTGGCCATCCCGGTGCGCGACGGCAGCCTGGCCCTGGGGACCTGGCAGGGGATCTACCTGTGGGAGCACCGCACCCGGGACCACCACCGGCGGATCACGGTGACGGTGGTGGGGTGATTCCGGTTCTCAATCCCCGGTTTCCGGGGACGCCGGGAAGGCGACGCCGGTACCGCCGTGACCGCAGTAGCCCCGCGGATTCTTCGCCAGGTACTGCTGGTGATATTCCTCGGCGAAGTAGAACACCGGGGCCGGCAGGATCTCGGTGGTGATGGTGCCGAAACCGGCTGCACTCAGGGCCCGCTGGTAGCGCGCCCGCGAGGCCTCGGCGGCCCGGCGCTGGGCCTCCGTGGTCCAGTAGATGCCGGAGCGGTACTGGGTGCCCACGTCGTTGCCCTGGCGCATGCCCTGCGTGGGATCGTGGCCTTCCCAGAATTTCGCCAGCAACTGCTCGTAGCCGACCACCGCCGGATCGAACACCACGCGCACCACCTCGTTGTGGCCGGTGAGGCCGGAGCACACTTCTTCGTAGGTGGGATTGGGGGTCCCCCCGCCGGCGTAACCCACGGCGGTGACGTACACGCCTTCGGTCTCCCAGAACAGGCGCTCGGCGCCCCAGAAACAGCCCATCCCGAACAGCGCCGTCTCCAGCCCCCCGGGCCAGGGGGGTTGCATGGGGTGGCCGGAGACGTAATGCTTCTCCGGCACCGGCAGGGGGGTCTCCCGCCCGGGCAGCATTTCCTCCGGCCGGGGCAGGCGAAGCATTTTTCCGTACCGATACACGACCGCTGCTCCTCGCCTTCCGGAACCGGAATCCAATGATAGCGCGTGCGCCGGGCCACTGTTGGCTATTCGCGAAAGCAGATCTCCACGAAGAACTCGCCGGCCTCGGTGGCAAACGGCAGCAGGATGCGGGGGCCGTCGACACCGTGGTCGATGACGTGGTTTTCGCCGGAGAATACCCGCGGCTGGGTCAGGCCGAAATCGTAGCCCGCCTCGGCGTAGGCGGCCTTGGCGCTGCCCAGCACCATGTTGGAGATCTCGCCGGTGAGATCGCGGGCGGTGTCGTCAACCACTGTCATCTCTTCACCCAGCATGCGGCGGACGATGTCGCGGATGACCGGCTCGGGAAAGGAGATGGCCAGGGAGCCCCGGGTCCGTTCACCCTCGATGCCGATGACCGCGCTCACCACGCCGCGGGCCCGGTCGTCCCCCTTGACCTGGGGCCGGCCCGGTGTGGGTTCCACCTGGGCCATGGTGGAGAGCACGTCCACCATGGCACTGAGGATGGGGTTGATGAATTTTGCCTGCACCGTGTGCGCGCCGCCTTGCAGCCTCCTCCCAATTTCGGCAGGCCCGGCCATTTCCTTAGCCCGAACCGGGGATGCAAACAGTGGCGATGGGGTTTGCATCCATATAAAGTGGAGATGCTGGCCGGTCGATATGGTTCCTTATGGACAGCCACGCTGAACGGACGATCCGGCGGCCGGCCCGCGGGTCCTGGTTCCTGGTCCTGGCCCTGGCCGGCCTGATGGCCCGGGCGGTCCCGGCCGCCGATCCCGGCCCGACCACCGCCCGACCCGGGGCCCCCGCCCCCCTGGTCGTGGGGATCTTCCCGCGCCGCGCTCCGGCCGACACCCGGCGCATGTTCACTCCGCTCGTGGCCCTGCTGGCCCGGCGCCTGGAGCGGCCGGTGAAGCTGGAGACCCCGCCCGATTTCGCCAGTTTCTGGGAAGACGTGCGCCGGGACCGTTACGCGCTGGTGCACTACAACCCCTATCACTACCTGCGCGCACACCGGGAGCTGGGGCACCAGGTCATCGCACGCAACGAGGAATTCGGCCAGGCCGAGATCCGCGCCGTCATCATCGTCCGCCGGGACAGTGGCATCACCCGGGTCGGACAGCTGCGCGGCCGCAAGGTCCTGTTCGGTGGTGGTCGCGGCGCCATGGTGAGCTACATCGCCGCCAGCGACCTGCTGCACCGGGCCGGCCTCAGGCGCGGCGACTACCTGGAGAAGTTCGCCCTCAACCCGCCCAAGGCCTGCATCGCAGTCTATTTCCGCCAGGCCGCCGCCTGTGGCGCCGGCCACGTACTGTTGCAGCTGGAGGTCGTGCGCCGGGCCATCGATCCCGACGCCCTGACCATCCTCGTCTCCGGCGAGCCCCTGGCCCACCTGCCCTGGGCGGTGAGTCGCCGCGTGGGCGGCGCCATGCGCCGGCGATTGCAGGCCATTCTCACCGGCCTGGGCACCACCGAGGCCGGTCGCGCGGCCCTGAGCCAGGCCGGGCTCACCGGGCTGGTGACCACCACCGACGCGGACTATGACCCGCACCGTGAAGTGGTGGCCCGGGTCCTGGGAGAGCGGTACTGATGTCCGATTCACCGCTGCCCACTTTCACCCGATCCGGGCACTGGTGGTGGCCGCGGAGCCTGCGCGGCCGCTACGTGGTCATCTCCGCTGTGCTCGCCGCCCTGCTCTGGGGCGGCGGCCTGGCGGGCTGGCTCCACGTGCGCCACAGCAGCGGTGCCCAGACCGACCGCATCCAGGCCCGGTCCCTGGCCAGCGATGCCCTGGCCGACCTGGAAGCCCAGATCCATGACCTGGAGAACATCCTGAACCGCAGCATCCTGCGTGCCGAGCCCCTGCCCCATGAACCCCTGCAACAGGAAATGGCGGCCCTGCGCAGTGCGGCCGGGCGATTGCAGCGCACCCCGTGGATCCAGGCCGATCCCCTGCTGCGGGAGCTGTCCCGCCAGCTCGCCGGCGACGTGGAACGCCTGGGCCACGCACTGGATAGCCTGATTGCGACCCGGGCCGAGCTGGCGCGCTGGTTTCCGGCCATGGGCATCATGCAGGACACCATGCTGCCGGCCAACGAGCAGATGGCCAGCGCCATCCAGTCGGCCATCGAGGACCTGGATCAGGACCCCGGCCGGAGAACCCGGGTCCTGCGCCTGTTCCTGGAGCTGCGCCACGCGGTCACCCGCATGGTGTCCGAATTCCGCCTGCTGGTGTCCAACCGCTTCGGCGTGTTCTCCACCGACCCCACCGGCGCCATACGCACGCGCCAGGCCAATGTCCGCAACTGGGCCGCCGCCGTCCAGGCCACGCTGGCGAAGCTGCAGGTGGAAGCCGATGCCGGACACCTGGGCCTGCAACAGCAGGTCTCCCTTGAGGAAGCTCGGGCGGCACTGGACAAATGGCTCACCGGCTACGAGCAGGTGATGGACCTCATCCTCGCCGACCGCTGGCGCGCGGACCTGCATCTGCTGCAGCAGGAGGTGGCCCCCCTGGTGGAGCGCATCCGCCGCCGCCTGGGCGCGGTGGACCTGGAGCTGGCCGTGGGTTCGGCACGGGACATCACCCGCCTGTCCGAGACCGCGTCGCGGCTGGCCCAGGTGGTGCTGATCATCGCCGCCGCCGGAACCGTGCTGCTGGTCCTGGGCTTCTTCACCTTCGATCACTGGCTGCTGCGGCCCATCAACATGCTGGCCGCCGCCCTCAAGGCCGAGGGGGCGGGGCGGCCCGTTCAGGCCCTGCCCCGGGACCGGGCCACCGAGACGCGGGCCCTGGCCGAGGCGTTCGACGAAATGCGCAACGAGATCCGGCTGCGCCAGGCCCGGCTGGACTTTCTCGCTCACCACGATCCCCTCACCAGCCTGCCCAACCGGATCCTGTTTCGCGACCGCCTCCAGCACGCCATGGAGCGGGCCCGCCGCCACGGCCAGCGCGTGAGCCTGTTGTTCCTGGACCTGGATCGCTTCAAGCAGATCAACGACAGCCTGGGGCACGAGGCCGGAGACCAGTTGCTGCAGGGCGCCGCGGAGCGCCTGACCCGCTGCGTGCGGCATATCGACACCGTGGCCCGGCTGGGTGGTGACGAGTTCGCCATCCTGGTGGAAGACGTGGACCAGCTCCAGCAGGTGGCGGTGGTGGCGCAGAAGATCCTGCAGGCCTTCGAAGCGCCGTTCGAGGTCATGGGGCGCCAGCTCCGGGTGACGACCTCCATCGGCATCGCCACCGCCCCCGGTGACGGTGACGACGTGGACACCCTGATCAAGAACGCCGATGCCGCCATGTATCACTCCAAGGAGCGCGGCCCCAACGGCTTTCAGTTCTATTCCGGTGACATGACCGTGCGCATCACCGAGTATCTGATGCGCGAGCAGGAGCTGCGCCAGGCGGTGCTGCGGGAAGAATTCGAACTCTACTACCAGCCCATCGTGGACGTGACCACGGGGAGGACCACGGCCCTGGAGGCCCTGCTGCGCTGGAACCATCCCCGCCATGGCATCGTGGCCCCCGGCGAGTTCATCGAGATCCTGGAGGACACGGGCCTCATCGTCCCCGTGACCCAGTGGCTGATCCCCCGGGCCCTGGCCGACCACCGCGAGTTCACCCGCGGGGCCTCGCACCCGGTGGCGCTCACGGTGAATCTCTCGGCCCGCCTGCTGGACGGCCGGGTGGCGGCGGAGGCGGTGGCCCCGGCCCTGGCGCAATACGGGTTCGCGGCCGATGATCTCATCGTGGAAATCACCGAGGACAGCCTCATGCAGCAGGGGGAACAAGCGGAAGAGGCCCTGGCCGCGCTCAAGGCCCTGGGCGTCCAGATCGCCATCGATGACTTCGGCACCGGCCAGTCCTCGCTGGGCCGGCTGCGCAGCTTTCCCATCGACGTCGTCAAGGTGGACCGATCTTTCGTGGCCGACGTGCCCGCCGACGAGGAAGCCTCGGAGCTGGTGACCGCCGTCATCGCCATGGCCCACGGCCTCAAAAAGCGGGTGGTGGCCGAGGGTGTGGAATCCGCGGCCCAGTTCGACTTCCTCTCCCTGGCCGGCTGCGACGCCATCCAGGGCTTCCTGTTCAGCCGGCCGGTGCCCGCCGATGAGGTCCCCCGCCTGCTGGACGGCCGCCTGCGCATGTGCGGCTGAACCCCGGCAGTCGAATGATGGTATAACTCCGCATCCCGAGATCCCCATGTTGTCTCCTGCCCCGGATGATCGCCCTCCCGTGAATGCCGCCGCCCGTACCTCGCAGCCGGTGTTCCGGCTGATGATGCTCAGCTTCCTCCTGGTGGCATTGTTTCCGGTGGGAATACTGGGGGTGTCCATCTACAACACCGCCTGGAACGACGCCTGGCGCGAGATCCGGGAGAAGCATCAGCTCCTGGCCCAGAACCTCGCCGCGCCCATCCACATCCATGTCACCGATCACCGCGAGATGCTGCGCCAGCTGGCCGGGGAGCTGGGCCACCTCCGGGCCGGCGATGCCACCATGATCCGCGCGCGCATGGACCAGGCCCTGTCCCACATGCCCGGCTTCCAGCGCCTCATGTACGCCGGCCCCACCGGCCGCGCCCTGTACCTGGCACCGGCAGCCGACAACCCGCAGGAGGCGCCGCCGGACCTGTCGTCCGAGCGCTGCTTCGTGCGCACCCGCACCGAAGGCCGCTGGATGCTGTCGGGCGTCAAGCCCAGTCCGGTCACCGGGGAGCCCACCGTGATCATGTCGCAACCCGTGCACCGCGCCGACGGCTCCCTGGCCGGCGTGCTGCTGGCGGAGCTGAGGCTGTCCGTCATCGAATCCCTGCGCCGGCGCATACGCTTCGGCCGCAGGGGCCACTCCGCCATCGTGGACAACTTCGGCCGGGTGGTGGCCCATCCCAATCCGCAGTGGATGAAGGAGATGCGCGATCTCTCCGCCTGGCCCGTGGTCCAGGCCATGCTGGCCGGCAAGACCGGCGTGACCGAGTTCTATTCCCCCTTCATCCAGGCCGACATGGTGGCGGGCTACGCCGCCGTTCCCGAGATCGGCTGGGGCATCATGGTGCCGCAGCCCAAGTCGGAGGTGGCGGCGCACGTGGACGAGCTCATGCGTTCGCACCTGGTGTGGCTGTCCGTGGCCCTGGTCCTGGCGCTGTTGCTGGCCTGGCGCCTGGCGCGCTGGATCACGCGCCCCATCAACGAGCTGGCGGCGGCGGCCGAGGCGGTGGCCGACGGCGAGCCCGGTGCGGAGCTGCCCCCGCCCCCGCCGGGGGCGCCCACCGAGGTGCGCCGGCTGGGCACCGCCCTGTCCCACCTGGTGCGGGGGCTCCAGCACGCCCACCGCGAGGTGCGCCTGCTCAACGAGTCGCTGCAACAACGAATCAACGAGGCCACGCGCCAGTTGCGGGACGCCAACGAGCGGCTCCAGCGCCTGGCCCAGATGGACTATCTCACCACCCTGCTCAACCGGCGCAGCTTCGAAAGCGAGCTCAACGGTGTCCTGCGCCGGCGTGCCAGCGACCAGGCCCCCATGTGCCTGTTGCTCATCGACATCGATCACTTCAAGCGCATCAACGATCGTTACGGCCATGCCGCCGGTGACGCCGTGCTCATCGAGGTGGCCCGGGTACTGCGGGAGGCCATGCGCCCCGGCGACCTGCTGGCGCGCTACGCCGGCGACGAGTTCGTGGCCCAGATGAACTGCGACGAGGAAGTCGGGCTGCAACGGGCCGACGACATCCGCCGCCGCATCGGTGAACTGGATTTCCGCTGGGAAGGCGAAAAGGTGGAGCTGACCGTGAGCGTGGGCCTGCTGTGCGGGCGCAACGCCGCCGGCACCTCGCTCAAGGAAATCCTGCACCAGGTGGATACCGCCATGTACGCGGCCAAGAAGCGCGGCCGCAACACGGTGGTCCGCCTGGGGCATTGATCGTTGGCCGCCGGGTGCTGGCGGCTGGGGTGCGGCGAACGACAACGGCGTTTTCCGGCGGGGTCGTTCAGGCGGCGAAGATGAAGTCCGTCCCTTCGGCCAGGCCGTGCGCCGCGCACCAGGCGCGGATCTCCTCCCGTGCCCCGGACGTCCCCACCGCGGCCACCACCAGGGCCGGCGCGGCACGCAGCGCGAACTCCGGCCCGTGCACCGGCCGCCCGCGCTTGGTCCCGCCCACCCGCCGGGGATGGATGTCGATGAAGGCGCTCACCTCCACGCCCTCGTCCATGAGCGCATCGGCCAGATCGCGGCCGGTGGGGCCCGCGCCCCAGACCACCGCGGGACGACGTGCCAGCAGGGTGCGGGCCAGGAAGTGCGCCCGGGCCCGATTGAAGGCCCGCGCACCGTAGCGATCGCTGGCGCGCGACAGACGCCCGGGGTGGTCGCGCCAGGTGAGCAGCACACCCTCGGGCTTGGCCATGGCCACCCCCGCCGCCCAGGCCCGCAGCCACAGGTCGTAGTCCTCCGGCCATGGCGCGTCGCGGTAACCGCCGAGACGCCGGAACACTTCCCGCCGCATCACGGCGGTGGGATGGGGAATGGGGCTCTCCACGAAGATCTCGCGCGCGATGTGATCCGGCTCGGTGAGGCCGTTGATCCAATCCACGTACCGCCACCAGCCCCCGGCGCCACCGGCCGCTTCCACCTGCGCGCCCACGATCCCCAGCTCCGGGCGTGCCGCCAGCAGCGCCACCTGGGTGCCGATGCGACGGGGATGGGCGATGTCGTCGGCATCCATGCGCGCCAGCACCTCCCCCCGCGCCGCGGCCGCGCCGGCGTTGAGGGCGGCGACGATGCCGCGGCCCGGACTGGGCAGCAGGCGCACCCGGGGATCCAGCGCCGCCGCGCGCTGCGGCGCGCCGTCGTGGCTGTGGTCGTCCACCAGCAGGATCTCCAGATGCGGATAGTCCTGGCGGGCAAGGCTCTCCACCGCCGCCAGCAGGTGGTCGCCGCCGTTGCGCACCGGCAGCAGGACGGAGACGAGGGGCGCGAACTCAGGCATCCCGGGGATGATGGGCGCCGAACACGTGGCGGCCCACGCGCAGGCGCCGGTAGTTGCGCACCATGATCACCGCCTTGGTCACCGCCGGGACATCCATGCGCTCCAGGGCCAGGCCGGCGCGCAGGAGATACACGTCGCCCCGGCCCGGCGCGATCTCGATGAAGGGCCGCGGCCCCCCGGCCCCCGTGCCCAGGGCGGTGAACTCTGCATCCCAGGCCACCTCGCGCCCCTGGAACGGCCCGAGGAAGCGCACCCGCGCGGACGCCGCCGGCAGCGGCGTGAGCACCAGGTGGTCGGTGCCCGCCGCGGCCAGGGCACGGCGCAGGTCGTCGCTGTCTTCGAGTGGCGGCAGGTCCCCGGTCACGGCGCGATTCTGGGCGAGCCCCGGGGCCGAATCAAGCCGGCCGCCCGGGCCTCCGCCGGTCCCGGTTCGAGGCAAGGGCGGCAAGGAACGGAATCGTTGCCGTGGTTTCCTTTGTTTGCAACCGCCGCGACATGCACCGTCCCGGTTAGCACAGGCCCCGCCACCGGTTTATGCTAACGCCCATGACGACGGCACCCGAAAACGAGGCCCCAGACGCCCTGCTCCTCGTCGCCCCCGGCTGCCCGCACTGTGCCGGGATGCTCTCCGCCCTGGCCCAACTGGTGAAAGAAGGCGCGGTGGGCCGCCTCACCGTGGTCAACCTGGCGCGACACCCCGAGGAGGCGCAACGGTACGGGGTCAGGAGCGTGCCGTGGCTGAAGCTGGGCCCGCTGGAACTGCCCGGGGCCCGCTCCCCGGAAGAGCTGCGCCGGTGGGCCCGCGATGCCCTCCGGGCCGAGGGCATGGCCCGCCACCTGGCGGAGCTGCTGGAGACCGGGGACCTGTCCCGGGCCGAGCGGCTGGCGCGGGAGAACGACGCGGCGCTGGACGCGGTGGGCCTGCTGCTGGCGGACCCTGAGACCGAGCTGCAGGTGCGCGTGGGCCTGGGGGCCATCCTCGAGGAGCTGGCCGGCGACCCGCGCCTGGACCGGCTCATCGCACCGCTGTCGGCGCTGGCCCGCCACGACGACCCGCGCATCCGCAACGACGCCTGCCACTACCTGGGCCTGCTGCGGCGACCCGGTGCCCGCACGGCGCTGGAGACCTGCCGCGAGGATGCCGATCCCCAGGTGCGGGAGGTGGCGGCCGAGGGCCTGGCCGCGCTGGGAGAGTGACCCGTCAGCCGCCGCGGTGCACGGCGTCGAAGCGCGCGGTGACGGCGGCCGGCGGCGCCGGTCCCAGCAGGGTGCCGGCCACCACCGCCAGTGCCGAGGCCAGCACTCCCGGAATGATCTCGTAGAGGGCGAAGATCCCGCCCTGCCCCTGGCGCCAGGCCACCACGGTCACCGCGCCGGCCACCATCCCGGCCAGGGCACCCGTGGCGTTCATCCTGCGCCAGTACAGCGACAGGAGCAGCGGCGGGCCGAAGGCGGCGCCGAACCCGGCCCAGGCATAGGCCACCAGGTCCAGCACCCGGCGATCCGGGTCCCAGGCCAGGGCTACCGCCCCCAGGGTCACGGCCAGCACCGCGACCCGCCCCATCCACACCAGCTCGCGGGGGCCGGCCCGCGGCCGGACCAGGGCGCGGTAGAAATCCTCGGTCAGCGCCGAGGCG
>JALUTW010000117.1 GCA_027021685.1 Chromatiales bacterium
CCACCGGCGCGGTGGTGGTTTCGAAGCCGGCAGCGAAGAACACCACCTCCCGCTCCGGCATGGCCCGGGCCAGGGCCGCCGCCTCGGCGGGGGAGGCCACGGGCCGCACGTCGGCACCGGCGGCGCGGGCGGCCTCCAGGGACCGGGGCTCGCCGCGCGGGGCGTTGACCGGCACCCGCAGCATGTCGCCGAAGGCCACCAGGGTGATGTCCCGTTCCAGGGCCAGGCGGATGGCGGCGTACACGTCCTCCTCGGGACACACGCACACCGGGCATCCGGGACCTGGGATGAGCGTGACGCCGTCGGGCAGCAGGCGGCGCAGACCGGCCAGGGTGATGGTGCGCTCGTGTCCGCCACAGACGTTCATGATGCGCACCGGCCACCGCAGCGGCAGCGCGTGGATGCGCTCCAACCAGTGGAGGGCATTGTCCGTGGTGTCGCGGTTCACGGTACGGTGGCGCCGGCGCGGCGGGCGTCGAGGGCGGTCTCCAGCCAGCGGCACCAGGCCTCCACCCCGTCGCCGGTGCGGGCGGATAGGGACAGGACCGGGACGGCGCTGCCCAGCCGCCGCAGGTGGTCCTCGGCCCGGGCCGGGGCGAAGTCCCCCAGCACGGGCAGCAGGTCGGCCTTGGTGAACAGCACCAGGCCGGCGGCGCGGAACATCACCGGGTACTTGGCCGGCTTGTCGTCGCCCTCGGTCACGGCCAGCAGGGCGACGTTGTGGTGCTGGCCCAGATCGAAGGCGGCGGGACAGACCAGGTTGCCCACATTTTCGATGAACAGGATGTCGATGGCGGCCAGGTCCAGCCGGTGCAGGGCGTCGTGGATCATGTGGGCATCGAGGTGGCAGGCCGAGCCGGTGGTGATCTGCACCGCCGGCACGCCGCGGGTGCGGATGCGCTCGGCATCGTTTTCGGTCTCCAGATCGCCCTCGATCACGGCGATGCGCCAGCGCGGCTGCAGGCGTTCGATGGTGGCCTCTAGCAGGGCGGTCTTGCCCGAGCCGGGGGAGGACATGAGGTTCACGGCCAGCACCCCATGAGCCTCCAGCTGGGCACGGTTGTGGGCGGCCACGCGGTCGTTCTCCGCCAGCAGGCTCTGCAGCACCGCCACCGTCTCGGGCCCGCCGGCAGGGCGTGCAGGTTCCAGCAGGTGCCGGTTGCCCGGCGTGACGTTGCAGCCGCAGGTGTCGCACATGACAAAGGCCCTCCCGGTCGGTCAGTTGTCCGTGGCCTGGTGCAGCAGCTCCACTTCCGCCAGCAGCAGTTCGTCGCCGCTGAGCAGCCGCGTGCACCTCTCCCCGCACCGCGGGCAGGCCAGGTTCCGCGGCCCGGTCTCGGCGTCGTGCCCGCAGGCCTCGCAGTGCACCCGCACCGGCTGGGCGTCGACGACCAGGGCGGCGTGCTCGGCCACGGTGCCGGCGGCGGCGAAGGGAAAGGCCTGGCACAGGAGGTCGGGCTCTATGCCCGACAGCGGCCCGATGCGCACGCTGATGCGGGTGACGGCACGGGCCCGGTGCCGCGCGGCGATGCGTGCCACCTGGGACAGCATGCTGCGGCAGACTGCCAGCTCATGCATGGGCGGTGCTCCCGCCGCCCAGGGCCTCGTCCAGCAAGGTCGTCGCCGCTCGGCCCGCGGCGGGGTCCACGCGCTGGATGGCGTAGCCCACGTGGACCACCACCCAGTCGCCCGGCTGCGGGTTCTGGTCCTGGACCAGGAACAGCGAGACGTCGCGCTCCACCCCGCGGGCCCGGCAGCGGGCGACGGTGCCGTTCACCTCCACGATCTCCATGGGAATTCCCAGGCACATGACGTGAGCTCCGTTGCCGGCACGTCTTCAAGCTAGCGCCGGGTGGCGGTGGTGATCCTGACCTGGATCAAGATCGCCGGGAGAAGGGTTGCGATACTGGCACGGCGCCGGCACGGAGCGTCAGGAGGCGGGGAGAGCACATGAGCGAGGAGCGGTTGTTCCTGCCGCGCGAGGGGCTGCAACGGTTGCTGGACGAGCTGGCCCGGCGCGGTTACCGCTGCATCGGCCCGGTGGTGCGCGACGGCGCCATCGTGTTCGACGAGATCGGCTCCGCCGACCGCCTGCCGCGGGGCGTGGAGCAGGAGCAGGCCCCCGGGCGTTACCGGCTGCGGCAGGCCGGCCACGACCGCGTGTTCGCCTGGGCCAACGGGCCGCAGGGCATCAAGCCGTGGCTGTTTGCGCCGCACGAGGTGCTGTGGCGCATGGAGCAGAACGAAGACGGTCCCGCCTTCGTGCCGGCCCCGGAGCCGGCGGGGTCACTGGCGGTCATCGGCCTGCGGCCCTGCGACATCGCGGCACTGTACCTGCAGGATCACCACTTCCTGCACGGTATCCAGGCGGATTCCTTCTATCGTGCGCGGCGGTCGGAACTCCTGGTGGTGGCGGTCAACTGCACCCATCCTGCGGCGACATGCTTCTGCGCCTCCACCGGTGACGGGCCCGGGGCGCGCTTCGGCTTCGACCTGGCCCTGACCGAGCTGGACGACGGCTTCCTGGTCCAGCCCCACAGCGGGCGCGGGATGGAACTGGCCCGGGCCCTCGGGCTGGGCCCGGCCGGCGCGGAGCGGGTCCGGGCCGGTGACGCGGCGCTGGCGCGGGCGGCCCGGCAGCAGCGCGCGCTCCCCGCCCGCGACCTGCGGGAGCCGCTGTACGCGCGACTGGGTGCGGCCCACTGGCACGAGGTGGGCGAGCGCTGCCTGGCCTGCGGCAACTGCACCGCGGTCTGTCCCACCTGTTTCTGCCACCGGGAGTGGGACGAGGGCGGGCTGGACCTGGATCGGTCCGAGCACGTTCGCGGCTGGGACTCCTGCTTCACCTCCGTCCATTCCCATATCCACGGCCTGACCCTGCGCCCGGACACCGCCAGCCGCTACCGGCAATGGCTGGTGCACAAGCTGGGCACCTGGCACGAGCAGTACGGGCGCAGTGGCTGCGTGGGATGCGGGCGTTGCATCGCCTGGTGCCCGGTGGGCATCGACATCACCGAGGAGGTCGCGCGCCTGTGTCGGGAGCCGGTCCATGGCTGAACCCTGCCTGCCACAGCCGTGGCCCCGAGTGGCCGAGGTCATCGAGCGCGTCGACGAGGCGCCCGGGCTGGTCACACTGCGCCTGCGCCTGGCCGACCCCGCGGCGCAGGATGCGTACACCTTCGCTCCGGGACAGTTCAACATGCTCTACCTGCCGGGTGGTGGCGAGGTGCCCATCTCCATCGTCTCCGATCCCCGCGACGAGCACGTCATCGATCACACCAT
>JALUTW010000118.1 GCA_027021685.1 Chromatiales bacterium
GGCCCGGTTCTATTCCTACCGCCGCGACGGCACCACCGGGCGCATGGCGGCGCTGATCTGGAAGCAGGCCACCGGGGACTAGGGAATGGCTGCCGGGTCCCGGCATCCAGCCCCCAGTCCCCAGTCCCCAGTCCCCTTTTTGTTATCATCCCGCCCTTTGCCTCACCGGTTGCGGGGGACACCGGCGTTCCATGAGACACCCTGTGTCAACCCACCTTCGATCCGAGGGCAGTTCAGGCGGCCTCGCCAAAGGGCCTGGCGGCCCCATGACGCGTTGGGTCGTAAGGAATGCCATTGCGCCAGCAGCGCCAGAGGACGCGCACCCAGGCGCGGGCCAGGATGCGCACGGCGTGGGGATGGTCGCAGCCTCGGGCACGTGCCTGGTCGTAGACGTGCCTGGCCCACGGGGAGGCGAAGCGCGAGTTGGCGGCCCAGGTGGTGAGGGCCCGGCGCAAGCGCTTGTTGCAGGCGTAGCGGAACGCGACGCTACGATGTTTGCCGGAGGCGTGGGTGACGGGTGCGACACCGGCCTCGGCGGCGAGCTGGGCCTCGGTCTGGAATCGCTCGGGGTCGTCGCCGATTTCGGCGATGATTTGGGCGGCATTGAGTTTGCCGGTGCGGGGGAAGGAGGTCATGACCTGACCGGCGGGGAGTTGCGTGATGTCGTGTTCGATGCGGCGGGTGAGGAGGCGGATGCGATCGACCAGTGCAAGGAGCACGGCGACGAGGGCCTTGACGAGTTCCCCCTTGGCCTCTTCCTCGGCCTTGCCGGCGAGTCCTGTGGGGGGCGTGCGGAGGCGTTCGAGGAGTTCGCGTGCGGAGCGTCGGCCGCTGTAGCGATGAGCGGCCAGGAAGGCGGCCAGCCGCTTTTCGCCGAGGCGCTGGGCGCTTGTGGGGGTGGGGTAGCGTTCGAGGAAGGCCAGGGCGATGGGCGAATCCACCTCGGCGAAGATGGCGTTGGCCCCGGGCCAGAAGCTGTCGAGCAGCGAGCGGAGCTGGTTGGCCAGCGCCACGCGCTTGGCGACCAGGTCGTCGCGCGTGCGCACCAATGCCCGCAAGGCACGCACCTCGTCCGAGGCGGGACGCAGGGTGCGGAAGCGGTGGCCGTCGGTGCGCAGCACATCGGCGAGGATGTAGGCATCGCCCGGGTCACTTTTTCCGCCTGCTGCCCGGTAGCGGGGCCGACAGGCCTTGAGGGCATTGGGATGAATGGGCACCACGGGGTGGCCGGCCTCGACGAGGGCATCGACCACCAGGCCGCTGGGCCGCTCGATGGCGACGGGCAGTTCCTGGGGCGGGGCGATGCGGGCGAGTTGGGTCACCAGCCGCTGGAGTCCCTCGGCGGTGTGTTGCACCTCGAGCCGAGCGGCAACGGTACCCTGTTCGTCGATGACGCAGACCGCGTGTCCGGTGCTGCCCCAGTCCAGTCCGGCAAAGTGTTTCATGGTCAACCTCCTGTGGAATCGAGTATCTTCTCTCGTGCCGGGAGGTCCTGCCGGTCGCTCACTGAACGGCGCTCCGGGGGCTGCGTCTCGAACGCCTTTGGCCCCGTGGCGCTACACCCTGTAGCCGGTTGGGGCCTCCCGGTCCCTGCGATGGGGCAGGTCTCATGGTGGCTGTCAGGCAGCAAGCGAGCGTGGCCCTCCTCGCAGAGGCACGGGAGAAGTGGCGTTATCTCTCGCACAAGTCGATCAACAACGCCACCGACTATAGAGGTACACCAGTGAGCGTGCTGGCCTGGATCATTCTTTTCAGCCTCCTGGGCGGGGTGGCGAGCGTGCTGGCGGCGGCGGCCTTCATGTTCGCCGCCGGCCGGTGGCAGGCCCGCCTGCTGCCGCACCTGGTGAGTTTCGCCATCGGGGCCCTGCTGGGGGCGGCGTTCCTGGCCCTGCTGCCGCACGCCTTCACCGGGGCCGACGAGGCCACCGTGCATCGGCTGGGGCTGGCCGTGCTGCTGGGGGTGCTGGGCTTCTTTCTGCTGGAGAAAACGGTGTTGTGGCGCCACTGCCACGCCAGCGACTGCGAGGCCCATGCGCCGGCACCCGGGGCGCCGGCCCAGCCCGCCGCCGGCACCCTGGTGCTGGTGGGGGATGCCATTCACAACCTGGTGGACGGGGTGCTCATCGCGGCCGCCTTCATGACCGACATCCACCTGGGCATCGTCACCGCGGTGGCGGTGGCGGCGCACGAGATCCCGCAGGAGGTGGGTGACTTCGCGGTGTTGCTGCACAGCGGATTCAGCCGCCGCCGGGCCCTGTTCTACAACGTGCTCTCCAGCCTCACCACCGTGGCCGGCGCGCTGGGGGCCTGGTACGGCCTGGCCGGGGTCCGGGCGTGGCTGCCCTACGTGCTGGTGGTGGCGGCGGCCAGCTTCATCTACATCGCGGTGGCCGATCTCATCCCGGGGCTGCACCGGCGCCTGGAGTGGCGTGCCACGCTCCAGCAGATCAGTCTCATCCTGCTGGGGGTGGTGGTGATCTTCACCACCCACTCCACGCTGCACTGAGCACCGGCATGGAACCGTGGCCGGTCATGGCGGGCGGGGCGGTGGCGGCCGCAGCCGGGCTGGCCTGGCTGGGCTGGCGGGCCCACGAGGTGGACTGGGGCCGCCGCGTTCTCACCGTGGTGGACGGGCTCATCCGCCTGTTCTGCCGCCGCTGGCACCGGCTGGTGGCGGATCCCGTGCCCCTGCCGGCAACCGGGCCGGCGCTGCTGGTGGCCAATCACGTCTCCGGCCTCGATCCCGTGCTCATGGTGGCCGCGTGCCGGCGGCCGCTGCGCTTTCTCATCGCCCGCGAGCAGTACGAGCGCCGGGGCCTGCGCTGGCTGTTCCGGGCCATGGGCTGCATTCCGGTGGACCGGGAATCCAACCCGCAACAGGCTTTCCGCGAGGCCCTCGCCGCGCTCCGGCGGGGCGAGGTGGTGGCCCTGTTCCCCGGCGGGCGGATCCAGCGCCCCGGCCGGCCGCCGCCGTCGCTCAAGCGGGGCGTGGCCCGCCTGGCCGCCTTGTCCGGGGCGCCGGTGCTGGCGGTGCACATCAGCGGAGTGCGCGGCCGGGGCCATGTCCTGCGCAGCGTGGTGCTGCGCGCCCGGGCCCGGCTGGTGTTCCGCGGCACGCTGCGCTGCCGGCCGGAAGACGAGGCCGGGTGCCTGGCGCGGCTGGAGCAGTGGCTGGCAGGCTGTTGAAAAACAGCCTGCCAGAGCGGGGCAGGGATGCCCCGCCCGCAAATCGGGCGCGCAAGCACTTGATTTGGCGTAGCCGAACCCGGACCTGCGCCG
>JALUTW010000119.1 GCA_027021685.1 Chromatiales bacterium
AAGAAGCCCACCACGTCGGTGATGGTGGTGAGCACCACCGACCCGGCCAGGGCCGGGTCCACGCCCAGGCGCCGCAGCACCAGCGGGATGACGGCGCCGGAGACGGCGGCCACCGCCAGGTTGATGACGATGGCCATGGCGATGACCACGCTGATGCGGTAGTCGTCGAACCAGACCCCGGCGATGGCGGCGATGACCACGGCCCAGAACACGCCGTTGAGCACGCCCACGGCGGTTTCCTTGACCACGAGCTGGCGCACGTTGCGGTCCGCCAGCCGGCCCAGGGCCAGGCCGCGGATCACCAGGGTCAGGGTCTGGCTGCCGGCGATGCCGCCCATGCTGGCGACGATGGGCATGAGGATGGCCAGGGCCACCACCCGTTCCAGGGTGGGCTGGAACAGGCCGATGACCCAGGAGGCGAGCAGGGCGGTGAGCAGGTTCACCCCCAGCCACGGCGTGCGCCGGCGCGCGCTCACCGCCGCCGGTGCGAACATGTCGTCCTCCTCGCTGAGGCCGGCGGCGGCCAGCAGCGAGTGATCGGCCTCGTCGCGGATCACGTCCACCACGTCGTCGATGGTGATGCGGCCCAGCAGCCGGCCGGCCTCGTCCACCACCGGGGCCGTCACCAGGTCGCGGCGCTCGAACAGGGCCGCCACCTCGGTGGCCGGCAGGTCGGCCGGGATGCCGTCCACGTCGCGGCGCATGACCTCCTCCACCATGACCTCGGGATCGTTGGTCACGATCTCGGTCAGGGGCAGCAGCCCCAGGTAGTGCCCGTCGCGGTCGGTGACGAACAGGTGGTCGGTGGTCTCCGGCAGTTCGCCGCGCAGGCGCAGGTAGCGCAGGACCACGTCGAGGGTGATGTCGGCCCGGACCACCACCGTGTCCAGGTCCATGAGGCCGCCGGCGGTGTCCTCGGGGAAGGACAGCACCGATTCCAGCCGCTGCCGGTCCTGCAGCTCCATGCTCCGCAGGAGCTCGTCGGTGACGTCCTTGGGCAGCTCCGGGACCAGGTCCGCCAGGTCGTCGGTGTCCAGGGTCTCGGTGGCGGCGACCAGCTCCTCCGGCGCCATCTTGTTCATGAGCGAGGCGCGCACCTCGTCACTCAGGTGCAGCAGCACCTCGCCTTCGGCCTCGGCCGGGACGTAGGGCCAGATCAGCTCGCGGTCGGAGGCGGGCAGTGATTCGAGGACGTGGGCGATCTCGGCCGGGTGCATCTCGTCGAGCAGCCCCGACAGCTCGTCGAGATCACCCTGGTACAGGATCTGGGAGACGCGCTCCAGGTCGGTGATGGGTTCCTGCTGTACCTGCTCCGTCGCCATGGAAGGTCTCCCGCCAGGTGCGAGGCAAGTGTAACAGGCGTTCGGGACGAATGCGACGCGGTTCAGGCGCCGGTGAGCGGCCGGAGAAACTGTTCCAGGCGGGTGTAATAGGCATCGGCGTCGTCGCAGGCCAGCAGCGCATCCACCTCGGCCGCGAGATGGGCGTAGTCGCTGTGCGTGATGACGTCCTTGACCTCGAGCAGGGTGGTGGTGAGCATGGAGAACTCGGTCAGTCCCATGCCCAGCAGCAGCGGGGTCAGGCGCGGATCCCCCGCCATCTCGCCGCACATGGCCACCGGTACGTCGAGCCGGCGGCCCACGTCGATGACATGGTGCACCAGGCGCAGCACCGCCGGGTGGAGGGGGTCGTAGAGATAGCTCACCGACTCGTCGATGCGATCGATGGCCAGGGTGTACTGGATGAGGTCATTGGTGCCCAGTGACATGAAGTCCGCCTCCCGGGCCAGGGCCGCGGCATGCAGCGCCGCCCCCGGCACCTCGACCATGATCCCGATGGGCGGGCGGGGATCGTGGGCCAATCCCTCCCGGGCCAGCGCCGCGGCGGTCTGCTCCACCAGCCGCCGGGTCTGGCGGACCTCGGCCACGGTGGAGACCATGGGCAGCATGATCCGCACCGGGCCCAGCGCGGCGGCGCGCAGGATGGCGCGGAGCTGCGGCACGAACAGTCCCGGTTCGTGCAGGCACAGGCGGATGCCGCGCAGGCCCAGGGCCGGGTTGGTGGCGGCGGCCCCGCCCTTGTCGGCACCCAGATCCAGGGTGCGGATGGTGAGCGGGGCTCCGGCCAGGCGGCGCACCACCTCGGCATAGGTGGCGTACTGCTCTTCTTCGTCCGGCGGATCGCGCCGGTTCATGTAGAGGAACTCGGTGCGGTACAGGCCCACCCCCGTGGCCCCCACCTCGGCGATGCGGTCCAGATCCTCGGGCAGCTCGATGTTGGCGCGCAGGGTGACGGTGACGCCGTCACGGGTGCGGGAGGGCGCTTCCCGGGTCCTGGCCAGCGCCGCGCGGCGGTGTGCGGCCTCGCGCCGGCGCTCTTCGAACACCGCCAGGGCCGCGGTATCCAGCCCGGCCCAGATCCGGCCGTCCTCCCCGTCCACCACTACCGTCTCGTCATCGGCCAGCAGGCGTACCGCCAGCGGGACGCCCATGACCGCCGGGATCTGCAGGCTGCGGGCGAGGATGGCGGTATGGGCGGTGGGACCGCCACCCTCGGTAACGATGCCGGTGATGCCCTGGTGGAACAGCAGGACCGTCTCCGCGGGGGTGAGGTCGGTGGCCACCACGATGTGACCGGTGACGGCGCTGCCGTGCTCGCTCTCCGGTTCATGCACCGCCGGCTGTCCCGCCAGGGTGCGCAGGATGCTGTGGACCAGGTGATCGATGTCATCGCGGCGCGTGCGCAGGTACTCGTCGTCCATCTCGTCGAACACCCGGACCAGCGCATCGCGCTGCATCTTCAGTGCCCACTCCGCATTGCACTGGCGCCGGCGGATGATCTCCACCGGGGCCTCGGTGAACATGGTGTCGTCCAGCATGAGCAGGTAGGTGTCGATGAAGGCTGCGATGTCGCGGGGGGCGGACTTGGGAATGCTGCGGCGGATCTCGCGCAGTTGTTCGCGGGCAGTGTTGAGGGCGAAACGGTAGCGGGCGACCTCCTCGTGGACGAGGCGGGCGGGGAGGACGTACTCCGCGATCTCCAGGTCGCCGCGCCGCAGCACCCGCGCCGGCCCGATGGCGGTGCCGCGGGAGACGCCGATGCCCTGGAGAAGTATGGCCATGTGGTTAGAACCTATCTCAGAATTCCGCGCGTGTCGCGTTGTGAGTCCACGGCCGCGCCGGCAAGGCGCGCCGCGCAGCACAGTACTCGCTGTACGGGCCAGCGGCGCAACGCCGCCGGCGTGGGCGTG
>JALUTW010000120.1 GCA_027021685.1 Chromatiales bacterium
TCGGCGGCGTCCAGCAGGTCCTTGTCGAAATCGTCGCGGTCGCGGAAGTATTCCAGTGCCGGATAATAGCCCAGCCGGTTCTCGCGCACCCAGGCCTGCACCGCCTCGGCCAGTTCCTCCCCCACCCGCACCGGCGAGGCCGGCAGGTAGCGGTCGAACACGTGCGGCGCAATGCGCATGCGCGCCGTCAGCGCCACCCAGCCGATGTTGATGGAACCCACCTCAGGCCGCTCCCGCCGCCAGCAGGCAGGCCATGCGCCGGTCGATGGGGCCGGTGAGGGGTTCCAGCTTGCGCCGCATCACCGTGCCGATGGCGTCGGTGCGGGCGAAGATGGGCCGCAGCAGCGGCTCGCCCACCCGCGACATGAGCAGCACCGCCGCCGCCTGCGGCGCCAGCTCCGGCGCCGCCTCCAGCACCGCGGCCAGCGCCCCGGCCCGGGACTCCACCAGCGCGTCGGCCGCCCGCTCCAGGTCGGCCAGATCCTGTCTCTCCGGCATGAGATGGCGCACGCCCCCGAAGTAGCCGCCGACGACATCGAACAGGATCACGGTCACGTCCTGGTCGCGCGGCTTGCGCAGGGCCTCGCGGGCCACGTGCACGAAGGTCTGGCCCGGGGCCCCCAGCACGCGCAGCAGCAGGGCGGCCACGGGGTTGCCGGAATCGGCCAGCGGCTGCAGCCGCGGCGCCGCCGCCTCCAGTGCCGGATGGGCCGGCAGCGGGTCGGGCAGGTCGTCGGGCAGCGCCCACAGGAAACCGGTGTAATAGGTGGTCTTCTGGCGCGCGCGCTTCCACAGCCTGT
Source organism: Chromatiales bacterium (assembly GCA_027021685.1). Lineage (GTDB taxonomy): Bacteria > Pseudomonadota > Gammaproteobacteria > CAMYNG01 > CAMYNG01 > JALUTW01. The sequence goes on from JALUTW010000120.1 coordinate 801, forward strand.
CGCGGGTGGCCTCGTCCACCAGGCCCGGCTGCAGCACCAGGCGCACCGAGTCCACGATGGCGCGCGAGTCTTCCTCGAAGGGCAGGAACTCGAGCAGGAACGCCGCCAGCTCCGGCCCCATGCTGCCCCGGGCGATGTGTTCGTGTTCCAGCATGCGGCGGGCGTTCTCGGCCGTGGGCATGGCCCACCAGGCGCGCCGGGCCAGCTCGTCGGTGAGCCCCTCGGCGTGCACCACCGCCACCACCGCCTCGGGCTCGCCCAGCAGCAGCAGCCGGTCCAGGTTGTCGGCCCGGGCCTGGCCCATGCGGGTCCAGCGCCGCAGGTACACGGGATAGCCCCCGGGCGATCCCAGCACGTGCGTGGACAGCAGCTCGCGCACCTTGCGCAGGTAGATCTCGTCGCGGCAGGTGGGGTTGAGGGGGACCCGGGCCTCGCCCTCGCCGGTCAGGGCATGGAGCACCATGGCCGACTCGTCGATGCGCACGGCCTGCAGATCCTGTTTCAGCAGGACGTGCAGGCGCAGGCTGTCTTCGCGGGAGAGATCCATCGTTGCAGCGGCGCCGGAACCGGACACGGCTCGAAGGGATCGGGGCGTGTCAGCCGGCGCCGTTGTCGCCTTCCATGTCGAAACCGGCCATGCGGTACCACTTGCGCGCCTCGTCCAGGTCGCGCGCCACGCCGTTGCCTTCCTCGTACATGCGGCCGAGGGTGGCCTGGGAGCCCACCAGGCCCGCCTCCGCCGCCTTGCGGAACCAGAACACCGCCTGCTCGCCGTCGCGCTCCACGCCGTCCCCTTCCAGGTACATGAAGCCCAGGCCGTGCTGGGCCAGGGCAAAGCCCTGCTCGGCGGCCTTGCGCATCCACTTCTCCGCCATCTCGCCGTTGCGCGCCACCCCCAGGCCGTTCTGGTACATGATGGCCACCCGGTACTGGGCCTCGGGCTCGCCCTGCTCCGCCAGCGGCGACAGCAGCTGCATGGCGCGGGAGAAATGCTTGGCCTCGAAGGCCGCGATGCCGCTTTGCAGTTCCATGGATTCCTCGCTGGCCGACATGGGTGCTCCGGAAGTTCCTGACCAAATCACTAAATCTTTACCGGGTGGGCGATTTTACCGCGAAACGGGGGCCAGCGGGAGAAAATCCATACAGGTCCCTCTTTTGAAACGGAATTTGACCCGCGGCCTACCCCCTAGGGGATATAAATGGGCCGATAGGGCTTGGTTATACTTGCCGCGCCCGGTTTGCGCGTGGCGGGGTGTCCCCGTGCCCGCCGGGTACTGTCACAGGCCAGCCTCCAGGTGGAAAATCGGGTGTCAACTCCCGCACTTTTAATGCGTGAATGTATTCAGAAGGTCGCCACCGGCCCTGAATACAGCAAGGACCTGTCCCTGGACGAGGCCCGCGCCGCCATGGGCGTGATCCTCAGCGGCCAGGCCGACCCGGTCCAGACCGCCATCCTCCTCATCGCCCTGCGCATGAAGCGGGAGACCGACGAGGAAAACCGGGGCGTGCTCCGGGCCATCATCGAGGCCGCCGACATCGCCACCGCCCCGGTGGACGAGGTGGTGGACGTGGCGGACCCCTACGACGGCTACACCCGCGGCCTGCCCGCTTCCCCTTTCCTGCCCGCGGTGCTGGCGGCGCTGGAGCTGCCGGCCGTCTCTCACGGCCTCGACGCCGTGGGGCCCAAGTTCGGCATCACCCACCGCAAGGTCCTCAAGGCTGCCGGGGTGCCGGTGGACCTCTCCCCCGCCGAGGCCGCGGCCCGGCTGGGCGACGGCGGTCCCGGCTGGGCCTATGTGGACCAGCGGGCCTGGTGCCCGGCCCTGCACGACCTGGTGCCCCTACGCGCCACCATGGTCAAGCGCACCGTTCTCACCACGGTGGAGGTGCTGGCCGGCCCCGTCCGCGGCCGCAAGGCCACCCACCTGCTCACCGGCTACGTGCACAAGGCCTATCCGCCCGTCTACGCCTCGCTGGCCCGCGAGGCCGGCTTCGACAGCGCCCTCATCGTGCGCGGCGTGGAGGGAGGCATCATCCCCTCCCTGCAACAGCCGGCCAAGGTGTGGTATTACCATGACCGGGGCGAGGAACAGGCGCTGGACATCGATCCCGCGGACCTGGGCATCCGGCGCGACACCCGCGCGGTGCCCCTGCCATCGGACCTGCCGCCGGCGCCCCAGGGCGACTCCATCGCCGCCACCATCGACAGCGACGCGGCCGCGGCGGTGGCGGCCGACAACGGGCTGGCCGCCCTCGCCGGCGAGGACGGCCCCGCCCGTGACGAACTCGTCTACGGTGCGGCCCTGGTGCTCCATCACCTGGGCCGCGCCGCCAGCCTCCGGGAAGCCGCGGACATGGCCCGCCGGGTCATCGATTCGGGGGCCGCGCGCGAACGCTTCGAGGCAGGCAGGAACACCTGAACCCAACGCAATCGTCGACG
>JALUTW010000121.1 GCA_027021685.1 Chromatiales bacterium
GGCCGATGAAGGCGAATGCCGCCAGCACCACCGCCGAGACCGCCGCCCGCTTCTGGTGGAACACGCGCAGCCACGGCTCCCGCAGGTGGCGCCGCCGCCGCATCCACGCCGCCAGCAACAGCACCCCGGACAGGAGCACGAACAGCAGCACGTCGGTGGCCAGGTACACCCCGCGCAGGCCCAGCAGCGGCGGCAGCCCCAGCCACAGCGCGGCCAGCGCCGCGGTGGCCAGCAGGGGCCGGCGCCAGAAGGGACGCGGTGACCGGTCGCCGCTCATTGCAGCCGCACCCGCGGGTCCACCAGGGTGTAGGAAAGGTCGGTGAGGAGCAGCCCCACGATGTAGAGCACCGAGCCCAGGAACACCATGGCCCGGACGATGGCGAAGTCCTGGGCCTGGATGGCCTCGATGGTGTAGCTGCCCAGCCCGGGGATGCCGAAGAAGGACTCGGTGAGCAGGCTGCCCATGAACAGCAGCGGGATCACCACCACCGCCCCGGTGAGGATGGGGATCATGGCGTTCTTGAGCACGTGGCCGAACAGCACCCGCAGTTCCGACAGCCCCTTGGCCCGGGCGGTGCGCACGTAGTCCTTGTTGATCTCCTCCAGGAAGATGGTGCGGTACCAGCGGGTGCCGGAGCCGATGCCGCTCACCACGCCCACCACCACGGGCAGGATGAGGAACTTGATCCCGTTGATGCCGTCGTCGTAGCCCGAGATGGGCACCAGGTGCCACAGCTTGCCGATGAGGAACTGGCCGCCGATGATGTAGAACAGCATGGAGATGGACATGAGCACCACGCTCGCCACCACCCCCCAGACGTCGATGTAGGTGGCACGGAAGAAGGCCAGCATGAGGGCGAAGGTGATGTTGACCAGGATCCCCACCAGGAACACCGGCACCGCGATGGCGAGGCTGGGCCACATGCGCTGGCGGATGTCATGGCCGATGTCGCGGCCGTCGTCGGCCTGGCCGAAGCGGAAGGCGAACAGCGCCACCGACTTCTGGAAGAAGATGGTCTCGGTCACCTTGTCCAGGCCCTCGGCCCCGGCGTTGTACAGCAGCGGCTTGTCGTAGCCCCGTTCGCGCTTCCACTTCTCGATGGCCTCGGGCGTGACCCGCTTGACGCCCAGGTGCATGCGCGCCATGTCGTCGGGGCTGTTGACCACGAAGAACAGGGTGAAGGTGATGAGGTTCACCCCGATGAGGATGGGCACGGCGTACAGGACGCGGCGGACGATGTAGGCCAGCATCGGTCAGCGCCCCCGCCGCCGGGCCGGCTGCCGCTCGCGCCGGCGCCAGGCCACCACCGCCGGCACCAGGCCGGTGAGGAGCAGCACCGCCGCCAGGCCCAGCGGCCACAGCACCGGCCGGTTCCACTCGCGGCGCCGCGCCTCACGCAGGGCCGGGTCCAGGCGCCGGTACATGAAGGTGTTGTGCGCCATGAGGTTGGGCTTGGCGTTGTGGTACCAGCCATGGTGGAGGACGAACTGCTTGGGATGAACCCCCCACAGCCAGGGGGCGTCGCGGCGGGCGATGTCCACCATGCGCCGGATCAGCTTCATCCGTTCCGGCCCGTTGTCCATGTTGCGCACCCGTTCGAACAGCCGGTTATACTCGGGATTGTCGTAGTTGGCCGCGTTCTCGCCCCCGTGCCTGACCTTGCCGTTGGGCCCGTAGAGCAGGAACAGGAAGTTCTCCGGGTCCGGGTAGTCGGCGTTCCAGCCCCACATGAAGAGCTGGGCGTTGCCCTTGCGCATCTTTTCCTGGAACCGGTTGTAGTCGGTGTTGCGGATGACGAGCTGCAGGTCGATCTTGCGGAACTGCTTGCGCAACCAGTCGAAGCGGGCCTTGTCCTCGGGCCCGCCGCCGGTGACATCCAGGTGGATGAGCAGCGGCCGGCCGGTCCTGGCATCGCGACCGTTGGGATAGCCGGCCTCGGCCAGCAGCCGCCGGGCCTCGGCGATGGAGCGCCGCCGGGCGCGGCCGTCGCGCCACTCGTAGATATAGGGGTTGATGCCCTCGCGGCCGGATTCGTGGCCGAAGATCCCGGGCGGAATGATGCCCTGGGCCGGGATCCCGCGCCCGTTCATGAAGATGGAGATGAACTCCTCGTAGTCCACGGCAATGGAGATGGCCCGCCGCAGCAGCCGCGCGCGCTCGCTGTCGCCGCCCACCACCGGGTCCAGCATGTTGAACCCCATGTAATAGGTGGAGGCCTGCACTGCCGTCACCAGCCGGATGCCCTTCTCGCGCATGGCCGGGGTCAGCTCCGCCTCGCCCGTGCTGGTGAACTGGATGGCCTGGTCGAAGGCGTCGGAGCTGACGCCGGAGACGTCGTAGTAGCCCTGCAGGAACTTGTTCCAGTAGGGGATGCTCTCCTTCTCCAGGCTGAAGACCACCTTGTCGATGAAGGGCAGCGGGCGGCCGGCATCGTCGAGCCAGCCGCGCCCGGCATCGCCGGGCTCGCCCTCGGCCGGGTAACGCTGGCCGTGGAAGTTGGGATTGCGCTCCAGCACCATGCGCCGGTTGGGGTTGTTCTCGGTGAGCATGTAGGCCCCGGTGCCCACCGGGTACCAGTCCAGGGTGATGTTGCGCGCCTTCAGCCCCGGCTGCGAGTAGAAGCGGTCCGCCTCCCACGGCATGGGCGCGAAGAACGGCATGGCCAGCCAGTAACGGAACTGGGGATACTTGCCCTTGATGCGGACCCGGTAGGTGTAGCGGTCCACCAGCTCCACGCCCGCCAGCGGATGGCGGCGCAGGTCCAGCCAGTGTTTCCCCGGGGGCAGGGCCGCCAGGGCCCGCTCCAGGACCCGGGCGTACTCTTCCAGGCCCACGATGTAGCGGTTCATGAGGCTCTGGATGGGGGAATGCAGCCGCGGATGGGCCAGGCGCTTGATCTGGTAGACGTAGTCGGCCGCCACCAGCTCGCGGGTCCCGGTGCGGGGCAGGTCGGACAGGGTCCGCACGCCGGCCAGGGCCGCCTCGTCCAGCTCGTGGTAGAGGTAGTGCCCGTCGCCGTCGCGGGCGAAGGCCGGATGCGGCTGATAGCGGATGCCGGGGCGGATGCGGATCTCGTACACGCTGGTGGCGATGGCCTCGGCCGGGGCATCCTCCGGCAACGGCCGCCCCCGGGCATCGTAGTAATGCACCGCGGGCATGGCTGCCGCGGTGAGCGGCTCCAGCGTGTAGGGCCGCTTGAGAAAGTGGTACTGCAGCGGCGGCTCGTAG
>JALUTW010000122.1 GCA_027021685.1 Chromatiales bacterium
CGGCCGCTCGTCCGGGATCACCCGCACCTCTGCCTCCCACGGCGTGACCAGGGCCTTGCCGATCCACTCGCGCATGGCGGGTCCGCCCAGGTCCTCGTACTCGCCGCGGCTGGCGCGGTCCGAGACGGTGACGAAACCGATGCGCACCGGTTCTGACCCGTTGCTGCTCATGACGTCCTCTGGCGTTTGGAAAGGGACGCCATTCTAGCGCAGATTCATCACGGAGATCACAGCGGACCATCCCCCGGCGCGGCCACCGCGCACCGCCGTGAATGGCGGCCAGGCTTCGCGGCCATGGGGCCGCTCCTACATCAAACAACCCCGAAGGAACGCCACCCCCGGCGCGAACCCCAAACGCGCCTGTCATCCCTCGCGCAGCAAAAAACCTTCAACGCAAAGACGCAGAGGCGCAAAGGGCGCAGAGAAAAGACGATTCGCGGCCAGGAACCCGGGGCGGTCGCTGCGCGATCACACCCAGCGGTTCCTCTGCGTCTCCGCGCCTCCGCGTCTCTGCGTTTGCATCACGTACAGCGAAATCCCCTTCGCGGCCAGGGACCGCCCCTGCACGAGAATATACAAACGCCGCCCCGGCGCGAACCCCAACGCACCACCCATCCGGTGCGTTCGCAAGGCGAACACACCCTACAAATTTCTGTCCTCCGTCTTCCGTTCCCTGTCCTCTGAATCGCGGCCAGGAACCCGCGCGGTCTCTGCGCGATCACACCCTGCGGTTCCTCTGCGTCTCCGCGCCTCCGCGTCTCTGCGTTTACATCACGTAAGGCGAAATTCCCTCGCGGCCGGGAGTTCGCGGCCATGGGGCCGCTCCTACATCAAACAACCCCGAAGGAACGCCACCCCCGGCGCGAACCCCAACGCACCGCCCTTCCGGTGCGTTCGCAAGGCGAACGCACCCTACGAATTTCCGGCCTCTGTTTTCCGTCCTCCGTCTGATGAAACGGCGCTTCCGCCGGCTGTCACGCGGACTCCGTCCTTCGTCCTTCCGGCGCGAAATCCCGCAGCCGCACCGGCAGGCGCCGGGCACCCCACTGACCCGGCGGGCCCTGGAACACCCCGGCGCACTCGGTTCCGCAGAACTCGCACTTGCCGTCGTCGGTGAGGTGCCAGGCGGTGATCACGTACCAGTCGCGGCCGATGATCTTCTTTCCGCATCCGTGGCAATAGGTGCTGCCGCCCTCCTCGTCGTGCACGTTGCCGGTGTAGGCGTAGCGCACCCCGTTGTCCATGGCGATGCGGCGGGCGCGGGTCAGCGTCTCCGCCGGGGTGGGCGGCACGTCCATCATCTTCCAGTCGGGATGGAAGGCGGTGAAGTGGATGGGCACGTCGGGACCGAGGGTGTCCACCACCCAGCGGGTCATGTCGTTGATTTCCCGGTCGGAGTCATTGTGACCCGGGATGAGCAGGGTGGTGATCTCCAGCCAGGTGTCGGTCTCGTGCCTGACGTATTCCAGGGTCTCCAGCACCGGCTTGAGATGGCCGCCGGTGAGCTTGTAGTAAAACTCCTCGGTGAAGGCCTTGAGGTCGATATTGGCCGCATCCATGTGGCGGTAGAACTCGGCCCGCGGCTCGGCCGTGACGTAGCCCGCGGTCACCGCCACCGACTTGATGCCCTTCTCGTGGCAGGCCCTGGCCACGTCGATGGCGTATTCGTGGAAGATCACGGGATCGTTGTAGGTGTAGGCCACGCTCCTGCAGTTCAGGGCCTCGGCCGCGCGGGCGATGGCCTCGGGCGAAGCCTCGTCCGCCAGGGTGTCGATCTCGCGCGACTTGGAGATGTCCCAGTTCTGGCAGTACTTGCACGCCAGGTTGCAGCCGGCGGTGCCGAAGGACAGCACCGGCGTGCCCGGCAGGAAGTGGTTGAGCGGCTTCTTCTCGATGGGATCCACGCAGTAGCCGCTGGACCGGCCGTAGGTGGTCAGCACCATGGTGTCCCCTAGGCGCCCGCGCACGAAACACAGCCCGCGCTGGCCGTCGTGCAGCTTGCAGAAGCGGGGGCACAGATCGCACTGGATGCGCCCGTCCTCCAGCTTGTGCCAGTAGTCGACGTCGATGGTGTACTTGTCGCGCTGGATGGGAACTTTCATGATCGTCGCCGTGGAACAGGGACAGGTCCCCGATGGGTTCAGGATGGGCCGGCAGCGGGCCGTCTTCCACCCTGGATGGGGCCGGGATTGACCTGGATCAAGGGCCGTCCGCCCCCGGGGCACGCCACTTGAACCCCCCGCGGGAACCCCCTATAAACAGGGCATGGGCACGTATTCCACATCCGGTGACGAGGCCCGCGTGCGTCCGCCCGCGGTGGCGGGGCTGTTCTACCCCGCCGATCCGGATGAGCTGGCGGACATGGTCCAGACCTACCTGGCCGAGGCCGATGCGCCCGCCGGCCCGCCGCCCAAGGCCATCATCGCCCCCCATGCCGGCTACGTGTATTCCGGGCCGGTGGCTGCCAGCGCCTACGCCCGCCTGCTGCCGCTGCACGGACACATCCGGCGGGTGGTGCTCGTGGGCCCGGCCCACCGGGTGCCCTTCCGCGGGCTGGCGGTGCCCGCGGCCACCCACTTTGCCACCCCCCTGGGCGTAGTGCCCCTGGACCAGAACGCCATCGGCACCCTGCTGCAGCTGCCCCAGGTGAAGGTGCTGGACGAGGCCCATGCCGCCGAGCACAGCCTGGAGGTGCACCTGCCCTTCCTGCAGACGGTGCTGGGCGGGTTCGCCCTGGTGCCGCTGGTGGCGGGCGAGGCCACGCCGGAGGAAGTGGCCGAGGTGCTGGATCGCCTGTGGGACGGGCCGGAAACCCTGGTGGTGATCAGTTCCGACCTGTCCCATTACCACGACTACGACACGGCACGGCGCATGGACAGCGCCACCGCGCAGGCCATCGCCTCGCTGCGGCCCGAGGCGCTGGGCTACGAGGACGCCTGCGGCCGCATCCCCGTGGCCGGCCTGCTGGAGGTGGCGCGGCGTCGCGGGCTGGAGGTGGAAACCCTGGACCTGCGCAACTCCGGCGACACCGCCGGGCCGCGGGACCAGGTGGTGGGATACGGCGCGTGGGCCCTGCACTGAGCGAGCAACAGAGGCCCCTGGACCCGGGGCTGCGCACCCTGCTGCTCAACACCGCGCGGTCCTCGGTCCGCCACGGCCTCACCCACGGCCGCGCCCTGCCGGTGACCGTGGAAGACTACCCGCCGCCGTTGCAGGAACC
>JALUTW010000123.1 GCA_027021685.1 Chromatiales bacterium
GAAGGCGGTCTGGCCGGCGGCGGCCGCCTCGCGCACCGCCGCCGGGGGGAAGGTCTTGCTCACCGCCAGCAGGTTCACGCTGCCCGGCACGCGCCCGGCGGCGGCCTCGGCTTTGGCGATCCGGTCACGCACCGCGGCCAGGCGGGCGCCTATACTGTCGGGACGGTCTTGTGCGGGCATCGCTTGTCAGGGCGGGGCGGGCGTATGCTAATGTAAACCGCGGTTTTCACAGGCCGGCGGCTCAAGTGGGCCGGGCCGGCGTCCGATACACACAGGGGCGGGGTCCGGCCCCGCCGGCAGTATAACAATCCGCCGCGCCCGGCGACGGCGGAGCGAGCCCGAGGACGACGACCACCGATGGACATCACCGAGCTTCTGGCCTTCGGCGTCAAGAACAAGGCCTCCGACCTGCACCTGTCGGCGGGCCTGCCGCCCATGATCCGCGTGGACGGGGACATCCGGCGCATCAACGTGCCGCCGCTGGACCACAAGACGGTCCACTCCCTGATCTACGACATCATGAACGACAAGCAGCGCAAGGACTTCGAGGAGTTCTTCGAGACCGATTTCTCGTTCGAGATCCAGGGTGTGGCCCGGTTCCGCGTCAACGCCTTCAACCACAACCGCGGCGCCGGGGCGGTGTTCCGGACCATCCCCTCCAACATCCTGTCCCTGGAGGAGCTGGGCTGCCCGGCGGTGTTCAAGGACATCGCCGACAACCCGCGCGGCCTGGTGCTGGTGACCGGTCCCACCGGTTCCGGCAAGTCCACCACCCTGGCGGCCATGATCGACTACAAGAACAACAACGAGTACGCCCACATCCTCACCATCGAGGACCCCATCGAGTTCGTCCACGAGTCCAAGAAGTGCCTGGTCAACCAGCGCGAGGTGCACCGCGACACCCTGGGCTTCAACGAGGCCCTGCGCTCGGCCCTGCGCGAGGACCCGGACATCATCCTGGTGGGCGAGATGCGCGACCTGGAGACCATCCGCCTGGCCCTGACCGCGGCCGAGACCGGCCACCTGGTGTTCGGCACCCTGCACACCACCTCGGCGGCCAAGACCATCGACCGCATCATCGACGTGTTCCCGGCGGCGGAGAAGGACATGGTCCGGTCCATGCTGTCGGAGTCCCTGCGGGCGGTGATCTCGCAGACCCTGATCAAGAAGATCGGCGGCGGCCGGGTGGCGGCGCACGAGATCATGATCGGCACCCCCGCCATCCGCAACCTCATCCGCGAGGACAAGGTGGCGCAGATGTACTCGGCCATCCAGACCGGCCAGCAGTACGGCATGCAGACCCTGGACCAGTGCCTGCAGGACCTGGTCCAGCGCGGCATCATCAGCAAGCAGGACGCGCGCATGCGCGCGGTCAACAAGGACGCCTTCATGTGAGGCGGGAGGCGCGGGGATGGATTTCGAACAGCTGCTCAAACTGATGGTGCACAAGAACGCCTCGGACCTGTTCATCACCGCGGGCGTGGCACCCAGCCTCAAGATCCACGGCAAGATCACGCCCGTGACCCAGGCCACCCTGACCCCGGCCCAGGCCCGCGAGATCGTCTTCAGCATCATGACCCCGCAGCAGCGCGAGGAGTTCGAACGCACCCACGAATGCAACTTCGCCATCAGCCGCACCGGCATCGGCCGTTTCCGCGTCAGCGCCTTCCAGCAGCGCAACCACGCCGGCATGGTGCTGCGCAAGATCGAGACCAGGATCCCGACGGTGGAGGAGCTCAAGCTGCCGCCCATCATCAACGACCTGGCCATGACCAAGCGCGGGCTGGTGATCTTCGTCGGCGCCACCGGCTCCGGCAAGTCCACCTCGCTGGCGGCCATGATCGGCTACCGCAACAAGAATTCCACCGGGCACATCATCAGCATCGAGGACCCCATCGAGTACGTGCACCAGCACGGGGGCTGCATCGTCACCCAGCGCGAGGTGGGCATCGACACCGAGTCCTTCGAGGTGGCGCTGAAGAATACCCTGCGCCAGGCCCCCGACGTGATCCTCATCGGCGAGATCCGCACCCGCGAGACCATGGACCACGCCATCGCCTTCGCCGAGACCGGCCACCTGTGCCTGGCCACGCTGCACGCCAACAACGCCAACCAGGCGCTGGACCGCATCATCAACTTCTTCCCGGAGGACCGCAAGAACCAGCTCCTGATGGACCTCTCGCTCAACCTCAAGGCCATGATCGCGCAGCAGCTCATTCCCACGCCCGACGGCAAGGGACGGCGGGTGGCGTGCGAGATCCTGCTCAACACCCCGCTGGCGGCCGATCTCATCCGCAAGGGCGAGATCCACGAACTCAAGGAACTCATGGCCAAGTCGCGCCAGCTGGGCATGCAGACCTTCGACCAGGCCCTCTACGATCTCTACCGCAACGGCGAGATCACCTACGAGGACGCGCTGACCCACGCCGACTCCGCCAACGAGCTGCGCCTGATGATCAAGCTGGGCGAGGCCAAGGGCGATCCCAACTCCATGGCCGCTGGCCTCGACGGCATCACCATCCAGGAAACGGACTGAACCGGACACCGGCCGCTGTGATCTGATTACACCGCTGCGATCTCAACGCAGAGGCGCAGAGGACGCAGAGATTGTTGTTGTAATTGAAATAATCGATGCCGGTGAAATTTCGGCACGCTGCCACGCGATGGGCGTCGTGCAGGGCGTGCCGCCGTCAGCTGCCGGGTGCTGGCCGCTGGGGCGGCCATGGCGCAAAACCAATTTCCGTCTCTCCGTTTCAGAGGGCAGAAGGCGGAGGATAGAGGACAGATGAGGCGGCCCCGGCACAAAAAACTTCCGCCTCCGCGTTCTCTGCGCCTTTGCGTCTCTGCGCTCTCCGCGTTTGCATCACGGACGGTGGAACCTTCTTCGCGGCCGGGGGCCGCTCCTACACCCATTCTGACCTCTGTCATCTGTCCTCTGAACGGGCCGCTCCTACGCCAAACAGCCCCCGTAGGAGCGCCGCCCCGGCGCGAACGGCCATGCCGGGCGATCTGAACGATCGTTCTGGAACACCGGCCACTGTGGTCTGATTCCACCGCTGCAATCTCAACGCAGAGGCGCAGAGACGCAGAGATACTGTGTCGCCTGTCAAGAGGCCATGGCCTTTTTTGGGTCGAAGGGCATGCCGCTGTGAATGACTCCGAATGCGATATGGATGAGTTTTCTGATGGCGGCGACGGTGACGGTTTTGCCGGGTT
>JALUTW010000124.1 GCA_027021685.1 Chromatiales bacterium
AGTTGTAGAGAAACCGGGTCAGGTCCCGGACCGCCTGCTCCAGCTTGAACTGGAGCAGGTCGTTGAGCACCACCACCACGTCGTCGAGGTTGCTGAACACGTTGGACACGCCGCGCCGCACCGGGCCGGGAACGGTGCTGCGGTAGGCCTCGGCCACCGGCTTGACGATGGCCCGGTCCACCTCCTCGTTGAAGGCGAACACCGCCCGGTTGTAGGCCTCGAAGGGATCGCGCGGGTCCGTGCTGGCACAGCCCCCGAGCAGGAGAGCAAATGACAGGGCCGCAGCGATGGCGTGGCGGAAGGACGGCAGCATGGAGGAATCAGCAGCAGCCCACCATCAGGTGGCTTCCGTGCGGATGGCCCCGCAGCGCCGGCAGCGGAAGCGCGTCACCAGCCTGCCCTGCCTGACGTCGAAGGGCCGGTCCTTGATCGGTTCCCACTTGTGAAAGCCGCTGCGGCACAACGTCTTGCCCTTGTGTTTCTGCCTGGCCGGAACACGGCGGAATTTTACTACATCACCCATGTCTGCTCCCCTCGTGGTGCAGTGTCCGGCCCAGGGCCTCCACGCAGCCGGCGGTGTCGTACACCGGCCGCCAGCCCAGCAGCGATTCCGCCCGCGTGGTGTCCAGCACCAGCGGGGCCGCCAGCGCGGCCAGGGCCTGCGGTTCACCCGCGGCCGGCCACAGGCGCGCCACCCTCCGGTGCACGCCGAACCACACCCGGGCCGGCACCGCGCGGGATCGCCGGTGCAGGCGGCGGTGGAGGTCGCGAAAGGCCAGCGGCGGCTGGGCGCTTATATTATAGGTGCCGGGCGGACCGTGAAAGAGCGCGTGCACGATAGCGCCGGCGGCATCGCCCTCCCACAGGCACTGCAACAGCGGCTGGGGATCGGGCAGCCGCGGATGAAAGGGCTGGCGCAGCAGGGCGCGCAGCAGCGGCTGGGCATGCGGGCCGACGATGGCGTGCATCCGCAGGTTCACGAGTGCCGGTCCGCCGCGGGCCGCGGCCCCGCGCAGGGCGATGTCCAGCGCCGCCTTGTCCTCGGCGTAGGCGAACCCCGGGTTGGGCCGCAGGGGCGCGTCCTCCGTGAGCCGTGCGGGATTGTCCGGCCAGGCGCCGTACGCCGCGGCGCTGGAGGCGTGGACGAAGCGTGCCACCCCGGCCCGGCGCGCGGCTTCGTACACGTTGAGGCCCAGGGCCAGGGTGTGCTCGCGCCGCAGGGCACGGGACGGTCGCTGCCAGGGGCGGGGCAGGACCAGGGCCGCCAGATGCACCACGGCATCGAACCCGGCCAGCAGCGCCTCCAGGCCGGGACGGCGCAGGTCCACCAGGTGCTCGGTGTAGCGGGCATGGCGCAGCCGGGCCGGGCGCAGGTCCAGCCCCAGCACCGAGGTCACGCGTGGCTCGGCCAGCAGCCGCGGCAGCAGCGCGGCGGCCAGGCAGCCGGCGCTGCCGGTCACCGCGACCCTCATGCCGCCTGCGCCAGCGCCGGGGCCACCTCGCGCGCCAGCACCTCGAGGGATTCCCGCACCACCGCGGTGTCCACCGCACCGGCGCCCACCGCACACAGCACCCGGTCCACGCCCGCGGCCCGAAGCCGGGCCAGGGCCCGGGTGCAGTGGGCCGGGTCGCCGGCGATGACCAGGCCCAGGCGCTCCAGTACCGGCAGGGTGGCCGCCCGGCGCAGCAGATGGCGGAAGCGGCCCAGGCGGCGGTACCAGGCGTAGCCCTCCACCAGCCGTTCCAGCACCGGGGCAGTGGTCTCCAGGAGCCGGTGGTAGAACCAGGGAAAGCATTCCGCGGCCAGGCGGCGGGCGGCCGTGCCGTCCTCCAGGCACAGGATGCCCACGGTCATGGCCAGCTGCCGGTTGGCCGGCACCGGTGCCGGTGCGGTGCAGGCCCGGCGGTAGCGGTGGAGGTCGCGCCGGATCATCACCCAGGGCTTGAACGGCCCGGCCAGCACCCCCAGGCCCAGGGCCGCGGCCTGGTCGTAGCTCTCCGGGCTCACCGCGGCCAGCCACAGGGGCGGGTGGGGCCTTTGCACGGGGCGCGGCAGCAGGCGCACGCCCTCCAGGGTGTAGTGCTCGCCCCGGAAGCTCACCGCGTCCCCGGCGAACAGCCGCCGCAGGATATCGATGGACTCCAGCATCATGGCCCGGGCCGCTGCCGGGGCCACGCCGAACAGGCGCTGTTCGGCGGGGTCGAAGCCGCGGCCCAGCCCCAGCTCCAGGCGGCCGCCGGAGAGCAGATCCAGCGTCGCCGCGCGCTCCGCCACCTGCACCGGGTGGTGGTAGGGCAGGGGCACCACCGCCAGCCCCAGGCGCAGGTGCCGGGTGCGCTGTGCCGCCGCGGCCAGGAACAGGTCGGGCGCGCTGCTGTGGGAGTATTCCGGCATGAGATGGTGTTCCACCAGCCACGCGGCACCGAAGCCCAGGCGATCGGCCAGGACCAGTTCCTCCAGGGTGTCGGCATACACCTGCTGCTCGTCACGGCCGCTGTGAGCGGGCACCGAAAGCTCGTAGAATAGGTCCAGCTGCATGGTCGGCCCTCCGGCGGCCGCTCCATCATAGCAGGCCCCTGCCATGACCCAGGTGTCACCCCGCCCATGAACGAACCGTTTCCCGAACCCCGCGTGCTCATCGGCGCGCACGGCTGGCTGCACCCCGGCTGGAACGGCACCTTCTATCCCGATGATCTGCCGGAGGACTGGCGCCTGGGGTACTACGGCAACGAGTTCCCGGTGGTGGGGGTGCCGGCCGGGGCCTGGAGCGGAAGCGGCCCCCGGGACTGGCTGGAGGACAGCGGAGGGCACCTGCGGTTCCTGTGCGAGCTGCCGGTGCCGGGGATGGACGCGGCCCGGGCGGCGGAGGCGCTGGAGGTGCTGGGGCCGCGGTGCCTGGGGGTGATGCTCACGGCGCCGGTGCCGGAGGCGGTGGTGCCGGAGCTGCTCCGCCGGTGGCCGCTGGCCTGGGCCGGGGAGGGCGAGCCGCCGCCGGCACTGCGCGCGGCCGGGGCGAGCCGCTGCTGGGACGGCAGCGGGGTGCCGCCGCCGGGCGGCCGGCTCAACGTCATCCGGCTGGCCGCCGCCGCGCCGTCGCCGCGCGAGCTGCGCGGCGTGCTGGAGGCCGCCCTGGCCTGGCCCGGCACCGAACACACGGTGCTGCTGTTCACCGCCGCGAATCCGCCGGTCGCCGCCATGCACGATGCCGCC
>JALUTW010000125.1 GCA_027021685.1 Chromatiales bacterium
ACCGAGATTCCGGCCGGGCTGGTGGTGATGGCGGTGGGCATCCGTCCCAACATCGAGCTGGCGCAGGCCGCCGGCATCCACTGCGAGCGCGGCATCGTGGTCAATGACACCCTGCAGACCTTCGACCCGCGCATCTACGCGGTGGGCGAATGCGTGCAGCACCGGGGCGTCACCTACGGCCTGGTGGCTCCCCTGTTCGAGCAGGCCAGGGTGTGCGCCAACCACCTGGCCCGCATGGGCATCAGCCGCTACGAGGGCTCGCTCACCTCCACCAAGCTCAAGGTCACGGGCATCGACCTGTTCTCGGCCGGCGAGTTCCAGGGCGGCGAGGGCACCGAGGAGATGATCTTCCAGGACCCGGGGGCGGGCCTGTACAAGAAGCTGGTCATCCGCGACAACCGCATCGTCGGCGCGGTCATGTACGGCGACACCCTCGACGGGGTCTGGTACTTCGAGCTCATGCGCGACCGCACCGACATCTCCGACCTGCGCCCCACGCTGCTGTTCGGCCAGGCCCACCACCTGGGCGACTCGGGCCACGGCGAGGTGCAGCGGGTGGCGGCCATGTCCGACACCACCGAGATCTGCGGCTGCAACGGCGTGTGCAAGGGCGACATCGTCAAGGCCATCGTGGACAAGAAACTGTTCACGCTGGAGGACGTGCGTGCCCACACCAAGGCCTCCAGCTCGTGCGGTTCGTGCACCGGGCTGGTGGAGGCGCTGCTGGCCCACACCCTGGGCGGCGACTACTCCCAGGCCCCGCACAAGAAACCCCTGTGCGGCTGCACCGAGTTCACCCACGACGAGGTGCGCGCCGCCATCACCGAGAACGGGCTCAAGTCCGTGCGCGCGGTCATGGATTTCCTGGAGTGGAAAACGCCGGACGGTTGCTCCAAGTGCCGGCCCGCGCTCAACTTCTACCTGGTGGTGGCCTGGCCCGGCGAATACGAGGACGACTACCAGTCCCGCTTCATCAACGAGCGGGCGCACGCCAACATCCAGAAGGACGGTACCTACTCGGTGGTGCCGCGCATGTGGGGCGGCGAGACCACGCCGGCCGAACTGCGGGCCATCGCCGAGATCGCGGAAAAATACGATGTGCCCACGGTCAAGGTCACCGGCGGCCAGCGCATCGACCTGCTGGGCGTGCCCAAGGAGACCCTGCCCGCCATCTGGGGCGACCTGGCCGCGGCCGGCTTCGTCTCCGGCCATGCCTACGGCAAGGCGGTGCGCACGGTCAAGACCTGCGTGGGATCCGAGTGGTGCCGCTTCGGCACCCAGGACTCGACCCAGATGGGCATCGACATCGAGAAGATGACCTGGGGCTCATGGATGCCGCACAAGGTCAAGATGGCCGTGTCCGGCTGCCCGCGCAACTGTGCCGAGGCCACCATCAAGGACTTCGGCGTGGTGGCGGTGGAGTCGGGCTGGGAGCTGCACGTGGGCGGCAACGGTGGCATCAAGGTGCGCGTCACCGACTTTCTGTGCCACGTCAAGACGCCGGAGGAGGTGCTGGAGCACTGCGCCGCCTTCCTCCAGCTCTACCGCGAGGAGGCCCACTACCTGGAGCGCACCGCCCCGTGGGTGGAGCGCGTGGGCCTGAGCCACATCAAGGCACAGGTGGTGGACGACGCAGAGCGCCGCCGCGAGCTGGCCGAGCGCTTCCGCCACTCGCAGAAGTTCGCCCAGGTGGATCCCTGGGCCGAGCGGGCGCGGGGCGCGGCGCGGCACGAGTTCACACCCCTCAAGCAGGTGGGCTGACACCGGGAGACACAGACGATGCAGGCAACCAAGAAGGCAGCAGTTCAGCAGGACTGGATCGAGATCGGCGCCGTGGACGACATCCCGCGCCTGGGCGCCAGGGTGGTGAAGACGCCGGACGGCGACATCGCGGTGTTCCGCACCGCCGACGACAAGGTGTTCGCCCTGCGCGACCGCTGCCCGCACAAGGGCGGCCCGCTGTCCCAGGGCATCGTGCACGGCCACCGCGTGGCCTGTCCCCTGCACGACTGGAAGATCGCGCTGGACACCGGCGAGGCGGTGGCGCCCGACGAGGGCTGCGCCGCGAGCTTCCCGGTGCGGGTCGAGGACGGCCGCGTGTGGCTGTCCCTGGTACCCAGCGAGGGTTGCCCGAATCAGTAATCAGATTGAAGACCTCAGAGATCAGGATTGTTGCGCCGGGAACGGACCCGGTCGAAACCGAATCCGATCGTGATGTCTGTGACGTGAGGTCGAACCTTTACTGACTGTGTGAGGACTCCACCCGCATGTTGTTTGGACGTCGCAAGAAGAACCCCATCAGGATCGCCGACAAGGGCGTGGTGGAATGGAAGTACACCACCTGCGGCTACTGCTCCACGGGCTGCTCCATCGAGGTGGGGCTGGATGCCGAGGGCCGGGCCGTGTCCTGCCGCGGCGTGGGCGGGGCCGACGTCAACCGCGGCAAGCTGTGCCTGAAGGGCATCTTCGAGTACGAGCTGTTCCGCACGCCGGGCCGCGGCCGCGTGCCCCTGGTCCGTGACCGTTACCACGAACCGTTCCGCGAGGCGGGGTGGGACGAGGCCCTGGATCGCGTGGCCGACAACATCAAGCGCATCCAGGCCGCCCACGGGCGCGATGCCTTCGCCATCGTCTCCACCGGCCAGATCATGACCGAGGAGTTCTACACCCTGGGCAAGCTGGCGCGCGGGGTCATCGGCACCAACAACTACGACGGCAACACCACCCTGTGCATGGCCTCGGCGGTGTCGGGCTACAAGCGCTCCTTCGGCTCCGACGGTCCGCCGGGCTGCTACGAGGACTTCGAGCACACCGAGTGCCTGCTGGCCATCGGCTCCAACCTGCCGGAGCAGCACCCGGTCATCTACTGGCGCCTGCGCGAGGCATTGGAGAAGCGCCGCTTTCCGGTCATCGTGGTGGATCCCCGGGTGACGGCCTTCGCCCAGAACGCCGACATGCACCTGCCCATCCGTCCCGGCACCGACGTGGTGCTGCTCAACAGCCTGGCCCACGTGATCCTGGACGAGGGCCTGGAGGACCGGGACTACATCGATGCCCACACCAACGGCTTCGACGAATTTGCGGAGCTGGTGGCGCAGTACGATCCGCGCACCGCGGCCCGCATCTGCGGCATCGACGAGGACACCATCCGCAACGTCGCCCGCACCTACGCCAGGGCCGGTGCGGCCATGACCATCTGGACCATG